>NZ_FKLB01000020.1:0-202777 GCF_900067035.1 Pseudomonas sp. 1 R 17 | reverse complement strand
CCGGCGCGCTATGAGTTCATCGAATGGGCCTCCCTTAACGGCTACGCCAAGTACTACGCGCTGGCGGGGTGGGCTTCCTACGAGAGACCTTTTGTGCTCTGGGCCGAGCAGCAAGGTTATACGGTGCATATCGTGACCCAGGACGATTTGCATCACGACCCCCACGCGCTCGAGGGCTATGCCTGCGCCGTCTTCATCGGGCACGACGAGTACTGGACGCGGGAAATGCGCGACCATGTCGACGCCTTTGTCGAGGAGGGCGGCAAGGTCGCGCGCTTCGCCGGCAATTTCATGTGGCAGATTCGCCTGGAGGATGAAGGCCGGCGGCAGGTGGCCTACAAGTACGACGCCGGTGCGCTCGATCCTGTGGCCGCTACCGAGCCTCATCGGCTAACGGGGGCATGGGAAGATCCGAGGGTGAATCACCCCGGGGCAACGACGTTCGGGGTGAATGCTCTGCGAGGGATTTACGCCAGCTTTGGAGGCATGGCGCCGCGCAGCCCGCGCGGCTACACAGTCTTCAGGCCCAAGCACTGGGCGTTCCTGGGGACGGGCCTGGGTTACGCGGATATGTTCGCGGACGAAGCCAACATCTTCGGCTATGAGGTGGATGGCCTGGAATACACCTTCGTCGACGGCCTCCCGGAACCGCTCTACACAGACGGGGCGCCCTGCGGATTGCAAATTCTCGCCATGGGCTGGGCGACCAATGCCGAGCATGGTCGGTCCGAGGATGCCTATTCATTCATGCTCGGCGATGGCGATGCACGGTTTCGTGCTTCCATCCTGGCGCCCGACCTCAGCGACGCCAGCATCGATTTGCATAGCCGCGGGGCCGGCATGGTGGTGCACTTCCACAAAGGTCGAGGCGAGGTGTTTACCGCCGCCACGTGCGAATGGGTGCATGGGCTCAGGCAGGCGGACATTTACACGGTGATGATCACAAAAAATGTGCTTGAGCGTTTCTTGCGCAATACGTAACTATTGAGAGCTAGGTCCGCCGCGTGCTTAACCACCGTTGGCGCCGTTGACCTGCCGATGTTTGGAACGACCGTCAATGCCTGTCAGTCTATCTATACCTACTCATTTGGTAAGGTATAGCGCCATGGATAAGACCATCACCGTGGATCAATTGGATACTACCGACCTTGGATCAATCAACGAGATATGGCTCGGCGCAACTCATGCCCAACTGTGCCTATGGCGTGGCGAGCAGGTCTTCACTCACGAGATGATGAGCGAGGGCACCCACGATCAGAATGTCCGACGCCTGTGCGTGCAGTTGGTCAATCCTGATGATCAAGCCGCAGTGGCCCGGGTTGAGATAATGGTGCGCGAACGGCTGAAAAAGAGTGGGAAGGCTGGCGAGTTTTATCCCGCTGAGGAGGCGGACTCTCATCAATAGTAAAAGGAGTATTGGGCAGGCAGAGAGGTACTTGGGATTACCCACTTATTTCAGTAACAAGACGGAGCAGACCACTGTTTATGGATATCGAATTTCGCGGTAATGGCATGCGTGAGAACCCGTCTGTAGGTACATGCGATGAGTACGGCGTAAGCGGGATTACCCGCTTTGACGATCTGGCTGAAGCCCATCGTAGGATTGCTGAGTTGCACCCAGGCTTTAAACCTCTGTTCTCGCTCGATGACTTGCACCAAGCCCGCTACACCTCGGGGCATGCGCGCAACAATTCAGGAATGGACGATGCATCGGAGCAGGACATCGCGGCGTTACCGCCGGAATGCTTTGAGAATGGTGAATACATTGGCTATCCGACAACGAAAGCGGAATTTGCAATGTGCTTTCGCAATTTCATGAACCTGGTTGCATTCACCTCTTTCGAAGATGCTTGCGCCCATGGCTTGACGCTTGATGAGCAGGCCCTACAGGAGTGGATCGCTTACCAGAACGACCCTGTCTCTCTTCTAGATCAGCCCCTTTCAGCGCTCTTGGTACCCGTTCAGCAGTCGTGCGAGGCACTGGCGGCTTTTCCGAACGGCTATTTCACTTCAGATCTTGATCCTGCAAAGAACTTTGCGGTGGCGCATCATTTTTTACTGGCGCATGGTTATGAACTGATGGGAGTAGGTGCCTCTTACATCGGCTTCATTCGTGCTGAGCCGCCTGACCTGGCCCTGGCTAATCTGGTTGCCAAAGACATTTGTGCGCTCTACAACACTAGCGATGAATACCTGCAAGCACGCCACCTCGCAGTCGCCCAGGCGATCTCCGGTCGGACCCATCTTTGGCTGCGTTATGTGGAATGACCGCGATCGTGGCACGTACTTGGCCTTAGTTTGCATTGCTGCAAAATGGCCACGCCTGGCGAGTTGACTGGTATTTCCAACTTGCTCCCTTGCGTGGGATTCAATTTATCAGTCAGGGCGCACGTCGACAGATCCGGAGCAGCTGCGTGGGCACTGGCTAGTCAGATGTTTCCCGGCCTAGCCGCGTGATGCAGGGGGCCTATCGACGAGTTTTGGCCCAAAGCGTATGTGGTCGCAGGCCGGAGCGGTTTTGGGCTGCTGCGCCAGGTATTAAATGTCGAGTTCAAGGTGTCGATGCAGTTTATTGCCGATAGCAGGCAAGATAAGGTTACTCAGCGCACCACTAGACCCTGTAATGGATTTGGTCACCCGTTCGGCAGACTTAAATGCTAGCCATTGCTTGGCGACATACTCGAAGGTGCGCTCTTCATTGAGCAATTGTGCCTCGAAGTTGGCGGTCTTGGCCTTGAGCGGGGCGATGTGGTTGACCACGTCGCAGCGTGCTTGTCGGGTTCATAATGTTTTATATCCGTTTATAGAGCCTGGTAGAGTTTTTTTACAAACTCTCGGGGTCCCCAAAGAACATTTTGACTGGGCTCTAAAACGGTAGTTACAGCCAGAAAAAATAGAATTTTGCCCCCATTTTTGCCCCCAATTGCACTGGGTGTGCGAGTGATCGCGAGTGGCGATTTATGACATGGATCTGGGTGGCCGTGGTTGGTATTCAGTGCGCCTCCTGATACTGGATGAAAACCCGAATGTGGCAAATCCGTGGTCGTTCGGAAAAGGATATGGAATATGAGTGGATATCCCTAAGCGAACTTGTCTGGCCTGTTTCTCAGCCCCTATTCGGCGATAATCTCTAGTTATCCAAATATTGATGGATCACACGCGCAGACAGTGCGCCGCAGCGCTCACAAATAGTAGAAGAAACACCAGGCCCCCTAACGCAAAGGAAAGACTGCTTATATGGGCAACGAAACCGATCACCGCCGGGCCAATCAAAATTCCTGCATAGCCCATGGAGATCACCGCCGGTATGGCAACTCTTTGGGGCATGCGGTCCTGTTTTCCGGTGGCGGTAAACAGCACTGGAACAATGTTCGAGCATCCTGCGCCAAGCAATGCATATCCCAGTAACGAGGCGGGCCAGCCCTCGAATCCAAGCGATACGAGCATGCCGGTGGCAGCAATTATTCCGCCATAAGCCATCACGCGCACGCCGCCGAATCTGCGTACGATGGCATCCCCTGTCAGCCGTCCCAGGGTCATCGCCGCCGCAAAGCTGGCATAACCCAAGCCGGCCAAGGTGGGCTCCATGTTCCGGCTGGACACGAGAAAGACAGCCCCCCAGTCCAGCACCGCTCCTTCGGTTAAAAAAACGATGAAGCACAGCGCACCCAGTAAAAAGACAATGCCTTTTGGGATCGCAAAGATCGGGCCGTCTTTTTCGGTTCCATAGGTCAATAAACTTGGAATCGCTTTATACAGGCACCCCATTACCACGATGACGACGCACAGCGCTGAAAACACCGGTTCTAATCCCAAACTCAACAGCGCAGTCAGCGCGCTGGCACCCAGAATACCGCCGACGCTGTACAGGCCATGGAACCCCGACTGAAGCGCCTCGCCACTGTTTTTTTCCACAATGATGGCCTGAATGTTCATCGCACAATCCAGCATGCCCATAGCGGCGCCAAACAGCACTACGGCCAATGCCAGGCCCGGCAGCCAACTGAGACTGCTCAACAGTACAAGCAATACACATAGAGTCGCAGTGGAACACACAATGACTGGGCGGCAGCCGTAGCGTGCGGTGAGGTGCCCGGCAAACGGCATGGCAACAATCGACCCCACGCCCAGGCCCAACAGCAACAGCCCCAACCCGCTTTCGTCCAACCCCGTGCGCGCCTTGGCGAGCGGCACCAAAGGCGCCCATGCCGACATGACAAGCCCTGCGATCAGGAAGGCAATACGGGTTGACGTGCGTTCGCCGTAATTGGTGTTGATCGCTAACGATGACGTAGTCATTTGAATCACCCGAACAGGCACACGAAGAAAGGCCTGGCAGCGACTGCGCTGAGGACTGGAGGGAGGAGGGGGCAAGTTGCTAAGGCGTAAGCCTTTCAATGTACGACTGTATTGAAAGGCTTACCCATCGGGCATCGTTCTTATCCGACAGACTTCAAGGGGATCGGCCCCTTGATCCTTTCCATCATGGTGGCGCAATACCAATCATCGAATTGGCAGACACCGGTCTCTGCGGTCTCGGAATACGGGCCTGGCTCATAAGAGGGTGAAGTCACACCACGTTGCGTGCCTTCTACCAGAGTGCGGTCCTGATCGTTGGTCGCGATCCATACCTTGGTCAGCCGATCAATGTCGTAGTCCACGCCTTCTACGGCAGTTTTGAGCACCAACCACTTGGTGGTCACCAAGGTTTCCGTCGCGCTGATGGGGAGCACGCGGAAGCTCAGGGCGTGGTCACCCAGGAAGTGGTTCCAAGTCGATGGATAGTTGAAGTACAACAGTGCGCCAATATCCGCTTCGCCGGTGGTATCCAGGCGGCTGGTCACCGCTGGCTTGCCGTCCATGGTGTAGCTCACCGCGCCCTTGGACAGTGGAATACGGGTCATGCGGAACTGTCCTTTGGTGTCCATGACCAGGCGGCTTGGCAAGCCGGCTTTTTCGCACTTGTTCCAATAGGCGGAAAGCTCCGGATCGTCGTCGCCGCTGGTGCCGCCCACGGAAAGGTTGTCCACGAACGATTGCAGCAACTCGGGGTGGGAGCCGTCGCAGTGGTAGCATTCACGGTTGTTTTCGAAGACCAGTTTCCAGTTGCCTTTCTCGACGATATTGGACTCAAAGGCCACTTTGCAGTCATCGAGGTTATGCGGGGCGACAAAGGGGGTCACGGCGGTACGGAAGTGTTCGAAATCCGGTGCTTTGCTCGCGACACACACATAAATAAAGGTGTTCACGATTTCGCAGTGAACGCTTTTGAGGTTGTATTCGGATTTGTCGAAATCCTGCCCCATGTTCCCGGCGAACAGCAGGTTGCCGTCCAGCTCGTAGGTCCACTTGTGGTAAGGGCACACCATCTTGGCGACTTTGCCATGGTCGGCTTCACAAATCTTTGCGCCACGGTGGCGGCAAGCATTGTGAAACGCTCGCACCTGGCCGTCCTTGCCACGTACCACGGCCACCGGGTAGTCACCCACTTGCAGCGTGAAGTACTGACCGGGCTTTTCCAGTTCAAACGTGTGCCCGGCGAATATCCAGTCTTTGTGCCAAATCTGCTCAAGGTCCTGGCGATAGACGCCTTCGCAGCTATAGAGCTTTCCCGGGAGTGAGTGCCAAGGTTTACGTTGGGCAATCAGGTCAAACACGGTTTCTTTATTATCCATCTTATCCTCCCAGGATAAATAACGTGAGCGCTCACCTTTAACGGTGACTTTTATAGTGCTCTAAAAGTTCGGCGTCGGTTGGCAGCTTAATAAAGGTGCAACAACTTCATGTTCTTTTTAGATAGATGACAGCCTAGGGGGCTGTCGCGACGCACGCAAACGACATTTCGTAGGGGCAATCAATAATTCCAGGTTATCGATCAGCCACTTCCTCGGAATGCTTAACGCTTGAAAATAGAGGCTCCAGCGTCGTAATGGCTGAGTGCGCCTGACCCAATGAATGAATCGCGTGCTTCACCGCAAGGCTTCGTTCAACGCCAAGATGGCTACTGAACAGGTCGAATTTTCCATCCAGCTCAGCGGCCGTCATCGCGGTGTGCGGATCACCTTTTGCCGCTGTCACAGGGCTGACGATGATCGTACCGTCTTTCAAGGTAAGGGTAAGTCTGGAAAGAATTTCATCCGGGAATCGCGCGGAAATATCCGCCGCTTCGACAATCTCGATGCGTGAACTCAGCGAGAGAATATCGGGTGCGGTGATTGAGCCCCCCGTGACTTCATCAGGCCCCAGCTTGCCTCGGACAATCAGCGCTGCCAGCGGAAACGCCAACGCGTATTGGGCTTCATCTGCGTTACATGGGGTATGGCCCTGCAGGCACATCGATTCGAAGAACGTTTCCACGCGAATTGTTTCAAGGGTGCCCGCGCTCACTTCGGGATGCTGGCGCTGTAATTCAAGCAATGCCGTCAAGGCGGGTTGTGCCCATCGACATACGGGCCATGGTTTGAAGTACTGGCTGTCGATTTCCCAGCGGTTTCCTATATCCGCCCAGTGCGGCGCGACACTTGGGTCTTCCACGATCTCCGCGGGGGCACCGGTTATGCCTGCCTGCGCCATCAACAGTGCATTCAAGCCAACGTAAGCGCCTGCTCCATGTGCATCGCGCAACATGGTGGGTGTCAGCACCACACGCATCATTGGGCAGCGTGCGCTGAAATACTCGGCAATGCCCAATGCGTGCCGAAAGGTCGGCTCATCAAACTCAAGCAATCGTGCTCCAGCACACACCACCCCCATGGCGGAAAAACCACCAGAGGCGTGGTAGGTGGGTGAGGTTGCCATCAATGCAGTGCCAGCGCGCAGCGCGGTTTCATAGCCAATGCACAGCGCCGACAGAAATTCGTGCCCGCTGATGTCCTGGCCGTTGTGGTGCAATGCATCGGCCAGGGCCAGCAATGCCGGAACCACCGTTGCGCCGGCGTGCCCTTTGGATTTGAAGTGCCCTTCGTGAGCGTCCAGGCTGTCTGCGGAAAACCCGCCAGCCCAGGCGGCTCCAAGCATACTGACGCGCTGGCCATCGAACATCAGCCGGCTGGTGTACACACCACCGGGGTAGTGGAGGCGCGCATAGCTGCGCATTATCTCGCTGGTGTCATTGGATGCCGCACCGGCCATCACACCGACGATATCCAACAGGCTGTTTCTGAGTATGGCTTGCGTGTGGGCGGGTGCTTGCTGGAGATCGAAATCGCGACAAAATTCGAACAGTGACATCCCGGGCATTCCTTACGAAAATCATTATTGTGTCGCTGCACGATGACCCAGCGAGGGCTCACCGTTCCAGCAACATTTTCGTAGGGCAATCGATAACAAAAATGGCGACTCTGCTTCTAAGGCATGCGGCGTCAGCGGGGGAACTTGGCCAGGAGCCACTCACGAAACCTGCGCAGCTCATCTTCGTTCTCGGCGTTTTCTCGGCAGCTCAAGTAGTGCGAACTGTTGCGCAGCTGAACTTGCTGCTGGATCGGTCGCACCAACACCCCACGCTCTACCAGCCGGGTAACCAGGTGGTTCCAACCCAGGGCGATACCTTGGTGGGTCAGCACCATGCTGATCAGCAAGTTGTAGTCGTTGGCATTGAAAATCTGGGGGCTGTCTTGCGGGCGATCATCAATGTCAATCGACTGAAAGGCAAACCAGACACCCCAGTCAACGTGCTCGGCTACCTGGGATCGTCCGTAGGGGCTCAGGTTCAGCAGGGCTGAGTCTCTCAGGCCTTCGATCGTCGAGATTTCCGGGTGTTGCTCCAAAAATTGCGGGCTGCAGACGGGATAGATCACGTCATGGCACAACGGGTAGCTTTTATAGTCGTCCCGGACACGGGCCATTTTGGTAATGAAGACGTCCGGCTGTACCCCGGGCTCCATGGTCAGGAAGTTCTGCGTCGTGACCAGGTTCAACTCAATGCCGGCGTTTTGTCTGATGAATTCGGGCAGGTGGTCTGACAGCCATAGGGCGGAAAAGGCGGGAGAGCAGCAGACGGTCAGCATTTTTTTGGAGGACTGGCTGCTGCGGATTCGCTCGGCTGCCTGGGCGATGTTTACAAATGACAGCTGCGCGGCATCAAAGAACACTGCCCCGGCAGAAGTCAGTTCGACAGCACGCCCTACGCGGTTGAAAAGCTGCGCACCCAAGTACTCCTCCAGCTCGCGAATCTGCCGGCTGATAGCCGCCTGCGAAACACAAAGCGCCTCGGCGCCGAGGGTGAAGCTCTCGTACTTGGCAGCCGCTACAAACGCTTTCACGGCCCTCAACGACGGCATTTTCAGCAGAATGCTGTCAGGGTCGACATGCTTTGACATCCTTACGTTCTCCTCATGCAGCCGCTCCCCAGCGAAGCGACGCGAGAGTAACTGAAGCCAGACGGTAAAAACGGTGTGCAGGTCGTTTTTGAGACATAACGGGTCGCTCCTGTGCGCCACAGCAAGAAAACTGTCCGCTTGAGACGACCTATAACCCGACGTTATCCAATTGTCCCTGTAAATGTAGTTGGAATTGACGGTGGGTTACTACTAAATTTGAAACATCCCTCTTTCCTAGGGGCCGAAAAATAATAAAAGGAAACCCGTCGTGAAACTCTCTATTCATTACCACTGCCGTTTAAAACTATTTTCGATCGTTTGCGTATCGCTTAAAGCGAATAGTGCTGAACACGAAGGGGCAAGGTATGACTAATTCCGACGAAATCATTTCCGTCAAAAATGTCTATAAGGTATTCGGCACCCAGCCGGACCTCGCAATGAAGTTGCTGGCTGATGGGGCCTCTAAAGAAGAGGTCTTTAAAAAAACCGGGCAAGCTATTGGCGTCTTTGATGCGAACTTCTCCGTCCGCCGCGGCGAGATCTTTGTCATCATGGGGCTGTCGGGCTCCGGCAAGTCAACCATGGTCCGCTTGTTCAACCGCTTGATTGAACCCACCAGCGGCTCGATCTTTCTGAATGGCAAGGAAATCACTGGTCTGGCGGATAAAGATCTTCTGCAAGTGCGCAGGAAAGACATGGGTATGGTCTTTCAATCCTTTGCACTGATGCCGCACATGAGCGTCATCGACAACGTCAGCTTTGGTTTGGAGATCAGCGGCGTCGCCGAGAAAGAACGCTACTGCCGCGCCATGGGTGCGCTGACCCAGGTTGGCCTTGCTGGTCAGGAGTTCAGCTTTCCCCATCAGCTCTCCGGCGGCATGCAACAGCGCGTCGGCCTCGCCCGAGCCCTGGCCAATGACCCGGCGATCCTGTTGATGGACGAGGCGTTTTCGGCCCTCGACCCGATGATTCGAAGCGAGATGCAGGGCGAATTGATCAAGCTTCAGGCCGAGCAGAACCGCACCATCATCTTCATTTCCCACGACATTGAAGAGGCCGTACGGATCGGCCACCGCATCGCAATCATGGAAGGCGGTCGGGTGGTGCAGATTGGTACCCCGCGTGAGTTGCTGTGCCACCCCATCAATAAATACGTGCGCGATTTCTTTAATGGATTCGACACCAGTCGAATCCTGAAAGCGGGCGATATCGCTCAACAGGACACCAGCATCACCTATGAGCCTGGTCGTCACACCCCTCTAAAAGCAGAAGCTTCGCTCAGAGAGATTCTGCATATCGTCGCGGCCTCCGCAACGCCTATGCCGGTGGTGGATGAAGTTGGCCTGTATAAGGGCTCGATTTCCCAAGGCCATCTGCTGAGCTGCCTGAATAATAGTTAATTTGAATAATCAGAGCAGTCTCAAGTTCTGAGGGCGAGGAAGTATCATGTCGGACTTTAATTATTTGGACCCGTTCCAAAGTTTCACTGTTCCATTGGGCGCTTGGGTTGAAGCGGCACTGACTTACCTGGTGCATAACTTTCGGGAAGTCTTTCGCTCAATTCGATGGCCGGTTGACCAAGTGCTTGATGGTGTTCAGTGGGGCCTGCTTTCCGTGCCCCCCACAGTATTCATTCTTATCGCCGGATTGATCAGCTGGCAGATCGGCGGTAAACGAATCGCAATCTTCAGTATCGCTACATTGACGGGTTTGGGCCTGATCGGTGTATGGGCCGATGCCATGGTGACCCTCGCTTTGGTCCTGACTTCATTACTCTTCTGTGCGGTTATTGGTATTCCCCTGGGCATACTCTGTGCCCGTAGCGACCGAATGGAAGTGATTGTGCGTCCGGTGCTGGACGCGATGCAGACATTGCCCGCTTTCGTTTACTTGGTGCCTGTGGTGATGTTGTTTGGCATCGGTAACGTTCCAGGCGTCATCGTGACGATTATTTTCTCGGTTGCGCCCTTGGTGCGCCTGACCAACTTGGGCATCCGCCAGGTACCCGCCGATAAAGTCGAAGCCGCACGTGCATTTGGGTGCACCGCTATCCAGATGTTGCTGAAGGTCCAGCTGCCCCTGGCCGCACCGACCATGATGGCCGGGTTGAACCAGACACTTATGCTTTCACTGTCGATGGTCGTCGTTGCTTCGATGATATCCGTTGGCGGGCTTGGGCTGATGGTATTGAGCGGCATCGGCCGCCTGGACATGGGGCTGGCCAGCGTCGGCGGTGCCGGCCTGGTACTCCTGGCAGTCTTCCTCGATCGTTTGACCCAAGCGATGGGCGAGCGCAGCAGTGATCTGGCAACCGGCCAGCGTTGGTACGAAACCGGGCCGGTTGGCCTAGTGATGAAACTCAAGAAGAAAAAGAACGTAGCACGCCCAGTGACTAACTAAGCACATCTGCTCACCTACTATAAATTCAAACGTGGTGAAATATGAAACTTGCAAATCTCAAGCAAACCGTCGTCGCGACCCTGATGGCCTCCATGTTGGGTGCAACTATATGTTCGGCAGCGTATGCCGCTGATGCAAACAAACCGGGTAACGGTGTTTCCATCACGCCTATTTTCCCGACTATTGCTGAAGAGCGTTTTCGCGGTGAGGTGGCAATTGCAGGCTTGAAAGATCTTGGCTATGACGTGAAGGCCCCCAAGGAAGTTGATTATCCCGCGATGTTCCTGGCGCTCTCCTATGGCGACGCGGATTTCACCGTGCATGAGTGGGAGAACCTCCACGCTGCCTTTTATAAGAAAGGCGGCGGCGACGACACCATGGTGAAAGTTGGCCAGGTCATGAAGGGCGTGTTGCAGGGCTACATGATCGACAAGAAAACAGCCGACGCATACAACATCAAGGATCTCTCGGATTTGAAGAAGCCGGAGATCGCCAAGCTGTTCGACGCCAATGGCGATGGCAAGGCAGACATGACCGGCTGCAACCCCGGCTGGGGTTGCGAAGTGATGGTTGAGTACCACATGAAAGCCTATGGCCTGGGCCCAACCGTCGTGGACAACCGGGGTTCTTACTTCGCGCTGATGGCAGACACTATCGCCAGGTTCCAGCAGGGCAAACCCGTGTTGTATTTCACCTGGGTGCCGCAATGGATCTCCAGCGTGCTGGTGGAAGGGCGCGACGTCGTATGGCTGCCGGTTCCGTTCACCGCGTTGCCTGATGGACAAGACAGTAAAGACACCTTTTATCAGGGCAAAAATCTCGGTTTCCCGGTGGATACCGTTAACGCTGTGATGAACAAAGAGTTTGCCGAGAAGAACCCGGTGGCTCGCAAGTTTCTGTCGGAAGTCAGTATCACCACGGACGACGAAAGTGCCCAGAACCTGCGCATGCAAAAGGGTGAGAAATCACTCGCTGACATCAAGCGCCATGCGGCCGAATGGATCAAGGCTCACCAGGCGCAATACGATGGTTGGTTGAGTGACGCGCGCGCCGCAGCCAAGCAATAGAAAACAGCAAGGAAAGTGCTGCCAGCTCGATTGAGCTGGCCGTACGCGGGACCGGCTGCGTTTGTTTTACGTAATAAAGTGATCAGGTGGCGAAGATAATGGATACCTTCCAAAGCTCGTTGAAGTTCCAGAATATTGGATTTCGGCAAACTACCGACTCGGTCGGTCATGAAAAAGTTGTACGAGTGGCATTCATCTTGCTCGACCACTTTTCATTAACTGCACTCTCAACAGCGATGGACGCGCTGGCGACCGGCAATCTGATCAACAGTAATACCGTCTACAAAGTAGCGACGTATTCGCTCTTGGGCGGACTGGTTGAAAGTGATATCGGCATACCGTTGTCCTCGGAACGTTTGAACGTTGAAAAAATCAATCACGATGCTCTTGTGGTTATCGGTGGCCAGCGGGTAAGGCTGTCCAGCAACCCCTCCATTCGCCGCGCATTGAAAAAGGCGGCAGGGGGAAGGGGCATCGTCGCTGGTGTATGGAATGCTGCGTTTTACCTGGCCGATGCGGGCTTGCTCCATGACCAGGATTGCGCCTGTCATGCCGATAGCTGTGCGTTGATAAACGAGTATTACCCCCAAGTGAAAACGGGGGAGTCCGAATACACCTTTACCCAGGGGCGCGCGACGTGCGCTGGTGCTTCATCCGCGCTGGATATGATCCTGGCAATCATGCAGGACCTCAGCTCACAGCGCGATGCTGATCTCGTGGATGAAATCAAACGTGTACATCAACCCAAAAAGCCTCAATTCAATACTGTAACCCTTGGTGCTGTCAGCCTGGTTAAACCGGTTCCTCGCCCGCTGAACGTTGCGGTCTCCCTGATGGAAAACCACATTGAAGAACCCATGGAGATCGATGAGATCGCCAGCCACGTGGGGGTTTCGCGTCGACAGCTTGAGCGCAGGTTTGCGCGCTATTTAAACGCGGCGCCCAACCGCTACTACCTGGAACTGCGACTTACCCGCGCCCGCCAACTGATTATTCAAAGTAATCGCTCGTTGACGGACGTGGCACTCGCTACCGGTTTTGTCAGCTATCCGCACTTTTATAAGCGCTTCAAGGATTTGTTCGGCCTGCCGCCCATGACGTTCAGGGATAACTATTATTCCAGCGACTTTAGCAATTCGGAACGCTATGCAGTTGCGGCAGGTTTTTGAAACGCGTTTGGCCGTTGTGTCGTCGGTTAGTTATTTAGTTTATTTCGTCCTGCGCATGGTGTTGTGTTGGACCCGGTAATGCATTCAACTTACGGTCCTACTATTATGAAAGTTACCTCGTTACCCGCCGACGATAATAGCTGTGGCTGGTTTCATTTAAGCCGGCCGCGTAAGCCTAAGCCCGCCCACCACGGGTACAGTACCGCCCGTTGGGTGATTGTTGGTGCGGGCTTTACCGGGCTGGCGGCAGCCCGGCAACTGGCGATGAGTTTTCCGAATGACGAGATCGTGCTGGTTGAGGCTCAGGAGGTTGGTCTCGGGCCCTCCGGCAGGAATGCCGGGTTCGCTATCGATCTGCCCCATGATATCGGCGCTGAGGATTACATCGGCGACATCGCCCTTGCCAAGTCTAGCCTGAAGCTCAATCTGGCAGGGCAGTCCATCCTGCGCGACTTGGTCGATCAACATGGCATCGACTGTCAGATGAAGGCCTGCGGCAAGTACCAGGCGGCCGTGGAGGACCGCGGCATCGCGGTACTCGAAGCCTATCGGCGTGGGCTGGATAAGTTGGATCAGCCTTATCAAATGATTGAGCAAGATGAGCTGCCTCATCACTTGGGTACGCACTTCTACCGCAAAGCTTTATATACGCCAGGTGCCGTTCTGCTTCAGCCATCGGCACTGGTCAAGGGGCTCGCTGACCATCTGCCAGCCAACGTGACGTTGTATGAGCGTACGCCGATTCTCGAAGTTGAGTACGGTGCGAAAACCGTACTGAAACATGCCAATGGAAGTATCACCGCCGACAAGCTGATCCTCGCGAACAACTCATTTGGCATGCGCTTTGGTTTCCTCAAGGGCCGGATGCTACCCATCTATACCTACGGCAGTATTACGCGGCAGTTAACGTCAGAAGAGCAGGCACAACTCGGTGGAAAACCGTATTGGGGCGCGATCCCAGCTGATCCATTTGGGACCACCGTCAGGCGTACGCCGGATAATCGCTTACTGATCAGAAACAGTTTTAGCTTTAACCCCGACGGCCGCAGCGACAGTCGATATAACGAGCGATTCATACGCCGTCATAAAGCCTCGTTTGATAAACGCTTTCCCATGTTGCCCAACGTCAATTTCGAATACACCTGGGGCGGTGCATTGGCCATGACTCGAAACCACAACGGTTTCTTCGGTGAGTTGGCCCCCAACGTTTATGGCGCGTTGGGTTGCAATGGCCTAGGCGTGACCCGCGGCACAGTGACAGGACAACTGCTTGCAGAGTGGCTCGCGGGCCAACGTGATGAACGGATCGACTTTCTATTGAACGCACCCGGGCCGAACAGTAACCCGCCGGAGCCGTTTCTCTCGTTGGGTGTCAACGCAAATCTTAAATGGGGGCAGTACCGCGCCGGTCGAGAAAGCTGAGGTTTATCCCAATGAACTGTTTCCCACAGAAAATCGCGCATTTGCGGTCGGCGTAGGCACGTCGCTCTCACGCATCGGCGCCGCCGCGGGCACTTACTGGGTGCCGATTTCATTGAGCAAGTTAGGGGTCGCCGAGACCCTGTATGTCGCCGCCGCCATTTCGTTGGTGGGGCTCGTGTTGTCTTGGGTGCTGGCGCCTGAAACGCGGTCACTCAACCTGCAACAAGCCGCCTCGTTGAATTAGCAACCCCTGGATCAACCCTTGGAATTACTGGAGAAAACAGCATGAACTTTGACGGCATTTTTACCCCCGCGATAACTCCGCTCTCTTCGGATGGGCAAGTTGATTACTCGGCCTTTGATGAAGTGCTTGAATACCTGGTCGAGTCCAAGGTTCACGGCATCATTATCGGCGGCTCCACGGGCGAGTATTACGCTCATACGCCTGCTGAGCGTCTGGCGGTGGCTGAACGTGCGAAGAGTGTCCTGCAAGGTCGTCTGCCACTGGTTGTCGGCACCGGCGGGATCAGAACCGAGGATTCGGTGTACTTTGCTGAACAAGCCAAGGCGATCAAGGCAGATGCGATCCTGGTGGGTTCTCCGCCTTATGCCTTGCCCACTCAAAAAGAAATCGCCACCCATGTGCTGGCGGTAGACAAGGCAGCAGGCCTGCCCATCATGCTCTACAACTACCCGGCGCGTATGGGGGTGGCCATGGGGGATGAGTTCTTCGAAGCGATTGCGCAGTGCAAGAACATTGAAGCGATCAAAGAAAGCTCCGGGGAAATGAATCGCCTGCATCGCCTGGCCTGCGCCCATCCTTCGATCCAGATCTCGTGCGGTTGGGATGACCAAGCCCTGGAGTTCTTCGCCTGGGGCGCTCGCAGCTGGGTATGCGCCGGCTCCAATTTCATTCCTCGCGAACACGTTGCGCTGTATGAGGCCTGCGTGATTGAAAAGGACTTCGACAAAGGCCGCCGCATCATGTCGGCCCTGCTGCCGTTGATGGACTTCCTTGAAGGCGGCAAGTTTGTGCAATCGATCAAGCATGGCAGTGAGCTGAGCGGCTTGCGTGCCGGTGGTGTCCGTGCGCCATTGCAGGCGCTGGAAGAGTCCGAGAAGCAGGCGCTCAAAGCGGTGATCCAAACGCTTAAGCAAAACGTCGCGCACATTGTGGGAGGTGCTTGAAATGGCTGATCTGCTGAGTAAAGAAGCCTACCGCGAACTGGCTGGCAAGCTTGAGTTTCGCACTCAGGCGTTTATTGACGGCCAGTTTCGCAGCGCGAAATCGGGCCGTACGTTCACCACCACCAACCCGGCCACCGGTGACGTACTGGCCGAGATTTCGGCCTGTGATGCCGAGGACGTAAACGAGGCTGTGGCGGCTGCCAAGGCAGCGTTTGAGGATGCACGCTGGCAGGGTCTTTCACCTGCTGCACGTAAAAGCGTGCTGCTGCGTTTTGCCCAGTTGTTGGAAGACAACTCGCACGAACTGGCGGTACTTGAAAGCCTGGACAGCGGCAAACCCATCCGCGAGTGCCAGAACGTTGATGTCCCAGAGACGATCCACACGTTGCGTTGGCACGCTGAACTGATCGACAAAATCTACGACGCTACCGCGCCGGTGGGTTCGGGCGCTGTGACTATGGTGGTACGCGAGCCTATCGGCGTGGTGGGCCTGGTGCTGCCGTGGAATTTCCCGCTGCTGATGCTCGCCTGGAAAATCGGTCCGTCGTTGGCCGCAGGTTGCTCGATCGTGGTCAAGCCGGCAAAGGAAACCACCCTGAGCGCGCTGCGAGTTGCTGAGCTGGCTTATCAAGCTGGCGTTCCCGCCGGCGTGTTCAACGTGGTGCCTGGTGGTGGCAAGGAGGCAGGTGAACCGTTGGGCCGGCATGGTGACGTGGCCATGGTCAGCTTTACCGGCTCGACCGAAACGGGGCGGATTTTCCTCAAGTACTCCAGTGAATCCAACCTCAAGCGCATCGTGCTGGAATGTGGAGGCAAAAACCCAGCGGTGGTGATGAATGATGCCGAGGATATTGACCAAGTCGCACAGCATGTGGTGAACGGTGCCTTTTGGAACATGGGCGAAAACTGCTCGGCGTCTTCGCGCCTGCTCGTGCACACCGATATCAAGGACGCGCTGCTTGAGCGCATTCAGGTGCACCTGAAAGACTGGAAGATGGGCGACCCCCTCGACCCGGACAACCGCCTGGGCTCGATGATCAGCAAAGCGCATTTTGAGAAGGTGAGGTCCTACATCGAGCACGCCAAGGACGAAAAACTGACTGTTTTGGCGGGCGGCAATACCTCTGAGAATATCTTCGTAGAACCGACCATCCTGGACGGAGTAGGGCGTAGCAGTCGCCTGTTCCAAGAGGAAATTTTCGGCCCTGTGCTGAGTGTCACCACCTTCAATACCCTCGATGAGGCCATCGAACTGGCCAACGATACGGCCTACGGTTTGGCTGCGTCGGCGTATACCGGCAACCTGCGCAATGCATTGAAGCTGTCACGTGGCATCCGCGCCGGCATTGTGACCGTCAACTGTTTTGGAGAGGGGGATGCGTCTACGCCCTTCGGTGGTTACAAGGAGTCGGGGTTCGGTGGGCGGGACAAATCCATCTGGGCGCACGACCAATACACCGAGATAAAAACCATCTGGATCGACGCCTCCTGAGTGCTGCAGAGGGTGTGACGGCCTTATCGCCCCAGTCGCGGGACTGGGGCAATTTCGAGGCTGTAAAGGGGTGGGGGCGAGCTTGGAAGCAACCGACGGAGTTGTCGTGAAGAGCGAGCAAGGTCTCTACGAACGGCTGAAGCAACAGATCCTGACATTGCAACTGCCGCCCGATCAGTTGCTCGATGAAGTGGCGCTAAGCGCTCAGCATGGCGTTTCTCTTACGTCTATCAGGGATATCCATCCGCCGGTCAGGTGAAGGATACGGGGTTATCCGATCTCATCATGGCGCCAGAGTCAGCTAATTGGGGCAGGCAAATACGCCGCGACTTTTTGATTGGGTATTAGGCTGGGGCATCCTTTTCAAACCATCCAAAGCATGCCCTCAGATGTGCCCCCAATGTAACAACCCACTGGAAGTGAATGAAGCCCCATGGTTTGTGAAAAGGCAGAAATGATCAGATAAACAGTCTGTCCGACGATGCCTAGAGACTCTCAGGGGCGCCAAAAAACATTTTGACTTGGCTCTAGAACAATGTTTTCAGGCAGAAAAATTTCAAATATGCCCCCAGTTTTGCCCCCGGTTGCATGCGATGCACTCGCAATTGCGAGTGCGCGCCCTGGCGGTGATGCTACGTGGGGCTTGATGGCTTTCGGTGACACAGCCCCTTTGAAATTGGCTGGTTCGCCCGCCTTGTATATGTTCACTGGCTGCCAGTCTGCCGGTATCTACTGATGCATCTCCGTCACGGACATGGTGAACACCAACTTGGATCTGCCAGCGTTGGAATAGGAATGAGGTACATCGGTTTTCGCCACTGCCGAACTCCCCGCAGGGATGACCAACTCTGTTTCCCCTACCACGCATTTCAGCGTGCCTTTCTCCACATGAAACAGTTCAAGCGTGCCCTGAGGATGCCCCTGTGAAGCGAAAGATTCGCCTGGATGCATTTCCCAACGCCACAGCTCGATCATATCAGGGCCGGATGTTCCCGCCAGGAGGCGCGCCGTTCCTCCCAGGTCACCGGTCCAGAGCGTGGGGATGTCTTGGCTGTCGATGATATGGGCGGAGGGGGCTTCGGTCACATTGACGATGTCTGCAACAGACAGTCCAAGCGCGGCGGCGATTTTGCAAAGGATGCCGATACTGGGGTTCGCCGTACATTTCTCTATTTCGACGACCATTCCTTTGCTCACCCCTGAGCGGCGGGAAAGCTCATCCAACGTGATCTTCTTTGCTTTGCGCGCCTGTTTGAGCGTGCGCGCGACGGCCAGGCTGACGGCTTGAGCGTCAGCACCAGAGGTAGTCGACAGGCTGGTATTCGTGGTCATTGATGAGGGTCATTAGAAAAAGTTGCTGGGATTTTCGGCCTTTATCAGTAGCTGCGTCAATCGGCTCAGCCGTTATATTAGATGTTGGTGGTCATTATATTGACTTTATTGGTCGTCGCTGACTAGCATGAAATGACATTTAGGTTCCTGGAGGTTTTTGATGCTGTCCGTACTGCCGTTGATCGATCAAGCCGTTGCAGAATTGGCTCCGGAGTTCAGGGCCCTGAGCATTGTGGTGGGAGCTGCGCCGCTGATTCATCCTGAGGTTGCTCAGTCTGCGCTGGATCGCGCTTGCAAGGCCGTGCAGGAAGGTGGGCCAAGCTGGGGAGAAGCGCACCTGGCCGCATGGGCGGAGACATTCCGAAAGTTCGGCGCAAAGCCGCAGCGGACGCCTTGTTCAGCTGAGGCGCTGCGTAAACGGGTTCTACGTGACGGAAGCTTGCCGAGCCTGGATCCCATCGTCGATCTCTACAACGCAATCAGTATTGAGTACGCCATCCCTGTTGGCGGGGAAAACATTGAAGCCTATGTGGGCTCCCCACGGCTGGTAGTCGCCGATGGCACCGAGCCTTTTGACACCATGAAAGAGGGCGCTCCTGCTTTCGAGTATCCAGACCCCGGCGAGGTTGTCTGGCGCGATGACAAAGGCGTGACCTGCCGTCGCTGGAATTGGCGGCAAGGTGTCAGAACCCGTCTCGGTGCTGACGCGAAGAGCATGTGGTTCATTTTGGAGAGCTTGCCGGCGATGCCGCTTGAAGCCTTGACGGAAGCGGGGGACAAGCTGATCGAAGGGTTGCAGCAAATGATGCCAGGCGTCCAGATCGAAAGCTCACTGATTGGTCTTGGGGTCAAATAGTCGACAAGCCACTGCAAGGAGTGATGACGATGTTTACCGGCCTTAGTGCATTTCCTCTGACACCTATGAATGTGCGAGGGGTGGACGAAAATGCGTTTACCCGTCTTGTGCAGCAACTGGTGGCGGCGAAAGTAGATTCCATCGGGGCTCTCGGATCCACCGGAAGTTATGCGTATCTTTCTCGCGCCGAACGTTCTCGAGTTGCGCAGTTGGCGGTAGAGGCGGCGGAGGGTGTGCCTGTGATGGTGAGCATCGGAGCGCTGCGTACACGCGACGTTTTGCTGCTGGCCGAGGATGCGCAAGCCGTGGGAGTCAAAGCCTTATTGCTGCCACCCGTGTCGTATCAAAAACTGACTCAGGACGATGTTTTTTCGATGTACGAAATGGTGTCGGCCAACGTCTCAGTCCCGCTATGTGTCTATGACAATCCGGGTACCACCCATTTCGAGTTTACCGATGAGTTACATGGGCGTATCGCGGAGTTACCCAACGTCAGATCAATCAAAATTCCGGGCGTCCCCGACGCGCCGCACCTGGCCAGGACTATCGTCGTGGCTGAGTCGCGTCCGTTTCTAGGTTTTGTCTGAAAAGAGAATGAGTTCATCTGAACTTTCACTTGAAAGGGCAATGGTGGTGCTGAAGGAAGAAGGGCTCAGTTGCGTAGTCGTCAACCTCGGAAGTTTGCTGCGCAGCCGCTAGCAACTCGAGGTTGAACGGCAGCTCCTGTCCGATGACTGCCTATCGCCACCGACAGCTCTGGGTCGAAAGCAGCCAGATGAAATGGCCAGCTATCGGCCAAAGACTTTACTTCTAATATTTGCGTTATGCGCAGAATGATCTGATTACTTTGATGCTCAAGCCAGTGGTAGCTCATTTGAAATTTTGGCTAATTTCTAGCGAGCAATTCTAAGGGTTAAAACAGACTAAGGCGGTTAGACCACTAATACGTGAGGTAAACATGAGCTATCACGTCACACACAGATACGGTGCCATAAGCCGCATCTCTGGCATACGCCTATTCCTTCAGCTTCTCGCCGAACTGATAGCTCGCTTGGAAGATGAGGGCCACGGCGATGTTGCGGTGAACCTGTCACGAACCGTTATTTTTGAAAACCTAGTAAAATCGAGATCAGACGACACTTTATAAGTGTGGATTTGAGAATACCTGGATAACAAGTCGCTGTTTGGGTATTGGCGGCTCCAGAGATACGCGACGGGACGAAAGATAAATCAAAGGCGTTCATGCGCCGGACAATTTCCTTCAAGTGCTTGCTTTAACCTTCTTGGCATGAATGGGGGATCTACGCGCAGACGAGTCACATTAAGCCAGGTCGATTGTGCTGCGATCATCCCGTTCAGGCGGTTTGCAGCATTTCTTCATCGCACACCGGCAAAGTTTGTTCGAATCTGCTCTTCCTAGCGGCACAGCTTTGTAATGTCGATTTAGCGTGTGCGCGGTTGGTCGTAGGTACACGCGATCATGGGAGTGTGGCATCCTTTATATGGCGAGCGTCACTCGTTGGCGTGGAGGAACTCACCAACGCAGGTTTGCGACCACCGAGCATGGGCAAGTGTTCGTGGTGCATCGTTCGGGCAAGCGGTTTATCTGCCAGAATCGCCTTCTCATGAAGTGCCGTTTCCAGCGCTTCCAAATGTCGCGAGAGTATTTTCACCGAACCGTCCAAATTGGCGGGATCGAAAGGGATCTTACCATTTGCGATTAGCACCATTGCCAGGTCCCACGCGCGCTGAGAGTCTTTCATCACGCCACCTCCTTCTCGCGCTTGGCAACTTTTCCGTCCTTTGCCGCCGCGCTTATTGTGGGCGCTGGGAAATATTTATTGAGCACGCCGAGATGATCAATCGCTTCATGGAAAAGCGCTTCGGCTTTGCCGCGAAGGCGCAGATATTCATCAAACATTTTGCTATCGAAATCAGGGTGCTCCAGCAAGTCGAACGCGCTGTTGCTAAGGGCATTGGCCTGGTTGAAAAGCTTTTGATTTTGCTCCATGGCCAACTGCCGGCAGGCCATCATTTTTGTGTGGCTGTTATTGTGTTGCATGGCTTCAATCCTTCATCAGCAGGTCTCTCTATGGTGGTGTGACACGCTTGCGAGGCCCTTGTATCAAATTGGTTTTCTCTGAAATATCGATTAATTCAGCGATTCAGCTGCGCCTAAATTATCGCCTTTTTAGATCGACGCTTCGCCATCTCAAAAAAACTGAACCTCATCGCCGCGCCTCAAACCTAACGACTTATAACCAGTAACCGGGAGGTACGTCATGCAAGTTACCTATTTCTGGATTGGCCTGATGGTCATTCTGCTGTTGCTGGACTTATGGGTCCTCAATAGCGTCTGGCGTAGCGATAACAGCACGGGCAGCAAGGCGGGTTGGACGGCGTTGGTCGCAGTATTACCGTTTGTGGGGTTGGCTATTTGGGCGATTGCGGGTCCGCGCGGCATCACCAAAGGTCCGTCCTCTCCAGAACACAGTAAGGGTTGATCAAGGGACCGTATGAAGGAGCGTGTTCATCGGGATCTGCACAGCCGCAATTACCCGGTCGATGAGGACATGGTCTTGCAACGCAAGGTCTGGTGCTTCGAGCGATTGGGCTGGTACGGCTTGGTAGCGCTGATCGGGCTCACCTTGGCAGGGGTATTCTCCAAAGGGCCGCTGAGCAGCGCAGAGGCACGCAGTGCCGATGGGCAGCTGCGGGTCGAGTACCAGCGGTTCCTGCGCAATGGTTCTTCCGATAAGTTGATCGTCCATCTAGAGGGCAAACCCCGCGAGCCCTTGGAAGTGGAAATCAGCGGCGAATTGCTGCGCGGCTTTGAAGTTGAAATGCTGCAACCGCAGCCGCTCAAGGCAAGTGCCGCAGGCGAGGGCGTAAGGCTGTGGGTGCTCAGCGACGACGCAGGGCAGGCGATCGTGCACCTGACGGTGCGCAGCGACGGTGTGGGCAGTTTTACGACGCGCGTTTCGCTGCCAACCGGCGCCTCATTGGGATTCTCACAATTCATCTATCCCTAGGGGGCATCATGGATTCGGTGTTACGGGCAGCGGCTATCTACTTGGTGTTGATGATCCTGTTCAAGATCGCTGGCCGGCGTTCGCTTGCGGAGCTGACCACTTTCGATTTGGTGCTGTTGATGGTCATTGGCGAGGCGACCCAGCAGGCGTTGCTGGGCGACGACTTTTCGCTGACCAATGCGGTGCTGGTGATCGCAACGCTGATTGCAATAGACATTGGTTTCTCCCTGGTCAAACAGCGTTCACGCTGGTTTTCCCGCCTGCTTGATGGCGGCCCGACGATAGTCGTCGAGCATGGCAATGTGCTCCATGAGCGCCTCAAGCGTGCGCGATTGGATGAAAGCGATATTCTTGAAGCCGCCCGATCCGCTCAAGGCATCGTGGAGATCAATCAGATCAAATTCGCGATCCTTGAACGCAACGGAAAAATTTCCGTCATTCCTTCTGAATAGACCCAACCTAACGCCGTAAGCGACAGAGTTTTTCGATGAGATCAATCAAGGAGTCGTGCGCGACCGGCTTGTTCACATGGGTGCTGAAGCCCGACTCAGCCGCCTTTTTCTGGTCACTGCCGGCACCGTAACCTGTGAGGGCAATGGCGGGCACTTGGTGCAGGTGGCCTATCGTGCGCAACTTCTGCATCAGCTCATGGCCGTTCATTTTCGGCATGCCAATATCAGATATGATCAAGTCGTACTGTGCATCGCGGGCTGTTTCCAGCGCAGTCTGTGGGTCATTGAAGGCGCTAACCTGAGCGCCTTCCATCTCCAACAACAAATTCAGCACTTCGAGCACTTCGGCAGAGTCATCCACCAGCAATACCTTGACGCCATGAAGGCGTTCATCGTCGCCCCGCGCACCGTCAGCAGGTGGCAGATGATTCTGTTGTTCGCACAATGGCAGCCATATCGAGAAGGTGCAGCCAAATCCCAGCCCTCTGGAATGGACACTGACCGAGCCTTCGTGAGCCTCAACTAACTGACGTACCAGGGACAAGCCTATTCCGAGGCCCTCGCGTTGATGCGTCTGGTGCTGGTTTTCCGCCTGCCCGAACAGGTCGAAGATCTTCTCCATGCTGTCGTCGGCCAGGCCGATGCCACTGTCGATCACGTCCAACTGGGCGCGCCCGTCCGCGCGGCTGAGCACCAACTGCACCCGGCCACCCTCCGGGGTGAATTTCAGCGCGTTGTTGACCAGATTCCAGATCACTTGCTCAATGCGCGTCGGGTCGACGTCGACGATCAGTGGTCCATAATCCGAAGGCGTCTGCAGTGTCACCTGGCGTCGATGCCCATCGGCGAGCACCACGCCATAAATGTCCTGCAGCGTGCGAATCAGATCAATTTGTTGCTTTTTCAGCTTGAGCTTGCCCGTGCGAACCCGGGCGACATCCAGCAGGTCATCAATGATCCGCGCCTGGCTGGACACCGCCTCGCAGATGGTATTCACGGCTTTGATCGCCGGGCCTGCGGCCTTGGTGGCGGGCAAGCGACGCAGCAACTCCGCGTTCAGTTGGATCAGGTTCAGTGGATGCTTGAGTTCGTGCGACATAACCGCAAAGAACTCGTCCTTGAGATGGCTCTTTGTCTGAGTTTCCATCAGGCGCTGGCTTTGCTCATCCTGGGTGCGTTTGTGGCCGGTGAGGTCGCGGGCGATTTTGACGTAGCCCTGCAAGCTGTCGCTCTTGAGCTGTGTGACCTCACCGCTGCAGTAGAACCGGCTGCCATCCTTGCGCACATGCCAGCGCTCGTCTTCACCCCGACCATGTTCGCGCGCCGCGCGTAGCTCGCTCTCAGGTACGCCGGCGGTGCGATCCTCCGGTGAAAAAATCAAGTCGTAATAGGCGCCCAGCACTTCGCCCTTACTGTAGCCGAAGATCAGCTCTGCACCGGTGTTCCAATCGGTGATGGCACCGTGGTCATCAAGGATGATAATTGCAAAATCGTGGGTACTCTCGGCCACCAGGCGCATGCGCTCTTCCCCTAGGCGCAGTTCCTCCTCTGCCTGGCGTCGTTTGGTGATATCGATGAAGGTCAGCACCGTGCCGTCGATATGATCCTCGCTGGAACGGTAGGGCAACAATCGTGCGATGTACCAGCGATCGTCCTTACTGCTGATTTCCCGCTCGATGATGCTCAGCGACTCAAACACAGTCGCAGCGTCTTCAGTGATTTCCGGGTAATCCAGGCGGTGCGTGATGTCCATCAACGAGCGTCCGGTGTCCACCGGGAGCATGCTGAAGATATCGGTGGCACGTGGCGTGAACCACCGGATGCGCATATTGCGGTCGACGAATACGGTGGCGATATCGGTGGAGGCGATCAGGTTGGTCAGGTAGTCATTGACCTTGTCGGTCTCTTCTACCTTGGTTTTGAGTTCATAGTTGACGGTCAACAGCTCTTCATTGATCGACTGCAGTTCTTCCTTGCTGGTTTCCAGTTCTTCGGTGGCCGAACGCAACTCTTCATTGACCGCCTGCATTTCTTCGTTCGAGGCCTTTAGCTCCTCGCTTGAGACTTCCGACTGTTCGATGGTGTCCTGTAAGTGCAGCTTGGTGCGTTGCAGCTCCCGCTCAAGGTTGCGCAGGATGGCGTTCTCTGCGTGGCTGACAATCGTGGTATCTGCCTGTTGTGGATCGATTTCGCTTTCTTGGAAGATCACCAGCACATAGTCGCTTTCGGTCGCGTCATCGCGATAAGGGCAGGCGGTAATGTCCACCATGAAGGAGCCCTGCTCGCGCTGGACGCGGACTTTGCGGGAGGTCACAGGCATATTCGATTGCTGGACCTGGAAGAGTGTGGTGCGGATGTCGAGGCGCAGGTCGGGATGAACCAGGGCCAACAGATTGTGGGTAACTTCCCCGGCGACATAGCGCAAGAACCGCCCGGCACCTTCGCTCATGTGCAGGATGTCGGCGTGGATATCGACGATTACGCTGGGTGGCGCGGCTTTTTCCAAGGCTCGCAGGTGGATATCCGCGAACGAAACTTTGCTGGGCGCCTTGATTTCAGTCGCAATCGACGCGGTGCTTGGGCGCAGGTAGCCGCCTCGCGGCATGGTTGGGGCGCGGCGCATAGCGGAGGAGCCGGCACGCACCCGAAAAATGCGGTTTCGTTTGTCCACCGGTACAAACAGGTCCAGGCAACCGTCGGCCGATTCCGAGGAACCGAGGAACAGATAGCCACCGGGGCGCAGCGCAAAGTGGAACATCTGCAGGATGTCGCGTTGCACTTCGCGGTCCAGGTAGATCAACAGGTTGCGGCACACGATCAGGTCGATCTGGGAGAACGGCGGATCAGCCAGCAGGCTGTGTTTGGCGAACAAGACCTTCTCGCGAATTTCCTTGCGTACCCGGTAGTGCTGGTTTTTCTCTTTGGCGAAGTACTGGCGCAGCCGCGGTGGCGGTACGTCGGTGATGATCGCCTCGGGGTATACGCCGTTGCGGCCGTGGGTGATTGCACGCTCGTCAATATCAGTGGCAAACACCTGCATCTTGGCACCGCTGGCATCCAGCGCCAGTTGCTCGGCCACCAGCATCGCGAGGCTGTAGGCTTCTTCGCCGGTGGAGCAGCCGGCCGACCAGATGCGCACCTCCTCACGGTGCGGCACGCTGTCTTCCAGTGACTTCACCAGGTTGGGTATCACGTCACGTTCAATCGCTTCAAAGGCTTCGCGGTCGCGGAAGAAGTTGGTCACGCCGATCAGCATGTCGCCGAGCAACGCCTTGGTTTCGTCTGGGTGTCCCTGGAGGAAGTTGTAATAGGCCGCCAGGTCCGGCTGGGCGGTCACTTGCAAGCGGCGCTCGATACGGCGCAACACTGTGGCGCGCTTGTAGTGTTTGAAGTCGTGCCCAGTACTGGCTCGTAGCTGAATCAGGATGTCCAGCAATAACTGCTCCGCAACGGCGGCATCGCGTTCGGTTGCGGGCGGGGTGGTATTGATTTCGGGATCGCCAGCGGTGGGCAGGATGATCGATTGAGCATTACACCACAGCTCCAGCAATTTCTGCGGCATTTCCACCACCGGAAGCACTAGATCGGCCATTTGCGTTTCGATGGCAGCCAACGGCATGCCATCGAACTCTGCATCCTCCGGGCTTTGTACCAGAGTGATCCCGCCCTGCTCCTTGATTCGAGACAGGCCGACCGCGCCGTCTGATCCGGTCCCCGACAGGATCAGGCAAAACGCCCGCTCTTTATGCGTGTCGGCCAGATCGCGAAAAAACAGGTCGATAGCGATATGCGAACCACCTTCGCGAACCGTTGGCGATACTGTTAGATAGCCATCGTTCATGTTCAAAAGGTGTGCTGGCGAGATGACATACACCTGATTCTTTTCGATGGGTGTCGTGCCACTCACCTGCGACACCGGCATACGGGTCGATTCCTGGATGATCTTGTCCGCCACACTCTGATGATCGGGGGACAGGTGCAGAATCACCACGAACGCCATGCCGCAGTCTTTGGGCATGTGCTCAAAAAACGCCTTGACTGCTTGCAGCCCGCCCGCAGACGCGCCAATACCCACCACCGGAAAGTCCAGGTTGCAGGGAATCAGATCCTTGCGTTGCGGAACGTTAGGGGACCGCGGGGGGGCAGACTTCATAAATACCAACCTTGGTTAACTGCGCACGCGAAGAGCGTGGAGGGAAAATCTTAAGCGAGGGCGAGGGCTGAACAGGAAGTGAAATATAGCTGAAAACCTGCGTGCAGAAGAATGCCTCGAATCTCGAATGTCGCTGACCCTACAAACCTTTACCTTACGGTTGAGGTACGCAACCTTCAGAAGGTTTATTCAGACTGACAAATGGCATGGCTGCGCCTGAACGGTTATCTGATTTTATTAAAATCCATCTGAACTTACCCTCCCGGCCAACCCTCGCAAAAGTAATCACAGCCAGGAGGGAGACCGATGAACAGTTATCCAAAACCACCATTCAAGGCGCAACAGCAGCCCGTACCCGGTCAACAGCGCAAGATGGATCCGATGCCTGATTGCGGTGAGCAGACCTATAAAGGCTCGGGCCGCCTCGCCAACAAAATAGCCTTGATCACCGGGGCCGACAGCGGCATTGGCCGTGCGGTGGCCATCGCCTTTGCACGCGAAGGCGCGGACGTGGCGGTCTCCTATCTGGATGAGCATGAAGACGCCAAGGAAACCGCGCGGTGGGTCGAGGCGGCGGGTCGTCAATGCCTGTTGCTACCCGGTGACCTGGGCAACGCGGATCAGTGTACGGCGACGGTCAGTGACACAGTGGAGAAGTTCGGACGCATTGATGTACTGGTCAATAACGCGGCGTTCCAGATGACCTACGAAAGCCTGGAAGACATTCCCGACGAGGATTGGCTTAAGACCTTTAACGTTAACGTCACCGCGATGTTTCGCATCTGCAAGGCCGCGCTGCCGCACATGGCCGAGGGCAGTTCGATCATCAACACCAGCTCGGTCAATTCCGATGCGCCCAACCCCACGCTGTTGCCCTATGCGGCGAGCAAAGGCGCGATCGCCAACTTCACTGCAGGCCTGGCGCAGATGCTCGGCAAACGCGGTATTCGCGTTAACAGTGTGGCGCCCGGGCCAATCTGGACGCCATTGATCGTGTCGACGATGACCGAGGACTCCGTCAAGAACTTTGGTGGCAATACACCGCTGGGGCGCCCCGGCCAGCCAGTCGAAGTCTCGCCCATCTATGTGCTGTTGGCGTCGGATGAGGGCAGTTATATATCCGGTGAACGCTACGGCGTAACAGGTGGCAAACCCATTCTTTGAATGAAGCGAGGCATTCGATGACGACGACAGTAGGCGACTTTCTGGTTGAGCGACTCAGCCAATGGGGGGTTACCCGAATCTTTGGTTACCCGGGTGACGGTATCAATGGTGTATTCGGCGCGTTAAGCCGGGCGCAGGGCAAGATCGAATTCATTCAGGCCCGTCATGAGGAAATGGCCGCGTTCATGGCGTCGGCCCACTCCAAATTCACGGGAGAGCTGGGCGTTTGTATCGCGACTTCAGGGCCAGGAGCCTCGCACCTGATCACCGGGCTCTATGACGCGCGAATGGACCATATGCCGGTGCTGGCGATTGTCGGGCAGCAGGCGCGGGCGGCGCTTGGGGGGCATTACCAGCAGGAGTTGGATCTGGTGTCGATGTTCAAGGATGTGGCAGGGGCATTCGTGCAGCAGGCTACGGTGCCATCCCAGGTGCGTCACTTGGTGGACCGGGCCGTACGCACGGCGGTCGGTGAGCGCCGAGTGACGGCGATCATCCTGCCCAACGATTTGCAGGAGGCTTCCTACGAACCGCCCGCCAGGGCCCACGGCACAGTGCACTCGGGGGTGGGTTATTCAAAACCGCGAGTGGTGCCGTATGAGGCGGATCTACAGCGCGCCGCAGACGTGCTGAATTCCGGTGAGAAAGTTGCGATTCTCGTCGGCGCAGGGGCGCTGGCGGCCACCGATGAAGTCATCGCCGTCGCCGAAGCGCTTGGCGCCGGGGTGGCCAAGGCGTTACTCGGCAAGGCTGCAGTCCCTGACGATTTGCCCTGGGTTACCGGCAGCATCGGCCTGTTGGGCACCGAGCCCAGCTACAGGCTGATGACCGAATGCGACACCTTGCTGATGATCGGCTCGGGTTTTCCTTACTCAGAGTTCCTGCCCAAGGAAGGCCAGGCCCGTGGGGTGCAGATTGACCTGCAACCCGACATGTTAAGCCTGCGTTATCCCATGGAGGTGAATCTGGTGGGCGATGCCGCCGAGACCCTGGCTGCGTTGTTGCCGTTGCTCACCCACAAGACTCAGCGTAAATGGCGCAAAAAGGTCGAGGGGTGGCGTGCTGGCTGGGAGAAAACCCTGGAGAAACGCGCCCTGGCAAAAGCCAAACCGATCAACCCGCAACGCGTGGTGTACGAGCTGTCTCCACGCTTGCCCGACCACGCCATCATCACCAGCGATTCCGGCTCCTGTGCCAACTGGTATGCCCGCGACTTGAAGATCCGCCGTGGTATGCAATGTTCTCTGTCCGGTGGCTTGGCGTCCATGGGGGCTGCCGTGCCGTATGCTATCGCCGCCAAGTTTGCGCACCCGCAGAACACCGTGATCGCGCTGGTGGGCGACGGCGCGATGCAGATGAACAACATGGCCGAACTGATCACCGTGGCCAAATACTGGCGGCAGTGGCAGAGCCCTAAATGGATCTGTGCGGTGTTCAACAATGAAGACCTGAACCAGGTCACTTGGGAGCAGCGCGTGATGGAAGGCGACCCCAAGTTTGAGGCTTCACAAACCATTCCTGATGTGCCGTATCACCTGTTTGCGATTTCGCTGGGGCTGAAGGGGATTTTCGTCGAGCGCGAGGAGGATGTGGCTGCGGCCTGGGAACAGGCGTTGGCCTCGGATGTACCGGTGCTGATCGAGTTCAAGACCGACCCCGACGTGGCGCCACTTCCCCCGCATATCAAACTGGAACAGGCCAGGAAGTTCGCCACCACGTTGCTCAAAGGCGACCCGGATGAAGCCGGGGTGATTGTGCAAACCGCCAAGCAAGTGCTGACCAGCGTTCTGCCAGGAGGCGCAAAAAAATAACGAACGCCTGCGCACCCGCGCAGCCAAAGCGTTAAGGACATGGACATGAGAATCCGGCAATGACGCAGATCTTCAGGCGCTCGGCCGATACTTGGCTGCGCGTAGGACTGTTGCTGCTGATCGCCGGGCTCTCGGGAGGTTTGCTTGTGGCGTTGACTCTGGACAGCACCGACTACCGCACCGGCCGTAACTGGGTGGTCGAGCAGCCGTTGCCCTTCAGCCATGCCCACCATGCGGGCGAACTCAAGATCGACTGCCGTTATTGCCACAGCGCGGTGCAGTCCTCCGCGATGGCCAGCCTGCCGCCCACTGAAACCTGCATGAGTTGTCATTCCCAGGTATGGACACATGCCGATGTACTGGAGCCGTTGCGCAAGAGCCTGCGTGAACTTGAGCCCTTGCACTGGCAACGCGTCGCCAAGCTGCCCGACTACGTGTATTTCCATCACGGCGTCCATGTGAACGCCGGCGTCGGCTGCAGTGAATGCCATGGTCAGGTCGACCGCATGCAACTGATGTTCAAGGCGCAACCGCTGAACATGGGCCAGTGCCTGGCCTGTCACCGTGATCCGGCGCCCCATCTGCGCCCCCTGGAGCAGGTCACCAATATGCAGTGGAAGCCTTCCGAGGACCGTCGCCAATTGGGTGAGCGCCTGATGACCGCGCGGCACATCGATACCCGGGGCCTTACCGACTGCGGGACGTGCCACCGATGAGTAAGCCGCTGGACTTCTCCGTTGTGCGTGAACAACTGGCCGGACTTGAGGGGCAGGCTTATTGGCGCGGGCTTGAGGCGCTTGCCGAGTCCCCTGACGCTCAAGCACTGATAGAGGCGGAATTTGCAGGTGTGGCGCCTCTGATGGATCGACGGCGTTTCCTGCAGTTGATGGCGGCGTCCATCGCCATGGCGGGGCTGGCCGCCTGTGGCAAAACCCCGGAACAGGCGGTGACGGCGGTCCGTCAGCCGGTCAATCTGACGCCAGGCGTGCCGGCTTGGTACGCCACCGCCATCCCGTTTGGCGGTGTTGCCCAGCCCGTTTTGGGCAAGACCGTTGCAGGCAGACCGATCAAGCTTGAAGGCAATCCGGACCATCCCGTGTCGGGCGGCGCCTGCGACGCCTTTACTCAAGCGGCGATCCTGCAACTCTATGACCCGGACCGTTCCCAGGCGCCGCGTTTCAAAGGCCGCGAAGCCAGTTGGCCGGACGTGCGCGCGGCGCTGGCCCATGAGCAGCAGGTGTTGGACAGCGCTCGCGGCAAGGGCTTGCACATCGTCTGTGGGGCCAGCAGTTCACCGACCCTCAAGCGCCAGCTCGACCAGCTGCAACAACGCTGGCCTGAGGTGCGCCTGTACCATGGCGAAGCCTTTGCCGAGACGGCCGCCCTGCGAGCCAGCGAACGCGCGTTCGGTCAGCCATTGGCCACGCAGGTTCACCTGGAACAGACCGAGGTACTGGTGTGCCTGGAGTATGACCCGTTGGGCAGCGGTCCGTATCAAACGGTGCTCCAGCGCGGCTGGGCTGAACGTCGCCGCCAGGCAGCGAAGGGTGAGGGCGCCGCGTTGGTATTCGTGGCTGAAAGTGTTCCGAGCCTCACCGGCGCTGCCGCCACCGCGCGCTTGCCCACGGCGCCATCGCAGTTGCCCAGCCTGCTGCTTGCGCTGAGTCAGGCGCTGGGCCAGGACCTGCCCGGAACGCCGCGCCTGAACCCGGCGCAACGGCAGTGGGTGCAGGACGCCGCAGCTGCGCTCAAGGCCCACCCGGGGCGCGGCCTGATCGGTATCAGCCAGCAGGCATCCGAGGCGTTGCAGGCGCAGGTCATGCAGCTTAACCAGCGCTTGGGGCACGCAGGCCAAGCGTTGGACTGGCAGGTGCCGAGGTTATTGGGTTACGAGCCCAATCAGTCGTGGGGTTCGCTTGAGCAATTGAGTCAGGAAGCGGTGACTCATTTGCTGATACTCGACTGCAATCCGGTGCTAAATGCCTACCTGCAAGATGTGCTGCCCCAGGTGCCATTTCGCTTGCATGTCGGGCTTTACTACGACGAAAGCGCCGCGCAGTGCCATTGGCACCTGCCGCTCAATCACGCACTGGACGGTTGGAGCGATGGCCGCGCGGCGGACGGCAGTGCGTGCATCGTCCAGCCGCTGATCGAACCGATGTATTCGACGCGCACCCTGCATCAGGTCCTCGAATTGCTGCTGCACTCAACCGAGACCGATGCCTTGGCGCTGGTGCGCGCAACCTGGGCGCATATCGCGCAGCAACAATGGCGCGAGGCATTGGCCAATGGCTGGATTGAACCGGCCCCAGCGCCAGTCAAGGTGGAGGAAATGACGCCAATTGCCCTCGCGGCGGCCGACGTCGGCGAAGGATTAGAGGCCGTCATCCGTCCCGACCCGACCGTGTGGGACGGGCGCTTCGCCAACTCCGGCTGGCTGCAGGAATTGCCCAAGCCCATCAGCACCCTGACCTGGACCAATGTGATCGGGCTTTCGCCACACCTGGCCGAACAGTTGGGCGTGAGCAACGGCGACGGTATAGAGGTAACACTGGCGGAGCAGACCGTGCGCGGACCGGCCTGGGTTGAACCCGGGCAGGCCGACCAGGTCATTGCCTTATACACCGGCTACGGTCGCAGCCACGCCGGGCGCGTCGGTGATGGCCTGGGTTACGCGGTGAAGCCCACTGAGCAATTCTCCGTCAGTGCCTCCCTACGAAGCACCGGCGAGCGCTTTCCCTTGGCGGCCACCCAGTCACATCACCGGTTGCCTGAAGCGCAGGAACCGCCCATCCGTGTGGTCTCACGCGCCAAACCACAACTCGCGACCCAGGCCATTCCCGCGTCGCTCTACAGCCCGGTGGCCGACAGCGGCCCGCAGTGGGGCATGGTCATTGATCTGGACCTGTGCACCGGCTGCAATGCCTGTGTGGTGGCCTGTCAGGCCGAGAACAATATTGCTGTGGTCGGCGCCGAGCAGGTCGCCCAGGGGCGCAGCATGCACTGGCTGCGCATCGACCATTATTACCAAGGGCCGTTGGAGGCCCCGCGTTCGCGCTTCCAGCCATTGCCCTGCATGCACTGCGAGCAGGCGCCCTGCGAAACCGGCTGCCCGGTCAACGCCACCGTGCATAGCCGCGATGGCTTGAACCAGATGGTCTACAACCGCTGCATAGGCACACGCACGTGCGCCTCTTACTGCCCGTACAAAGTGCGACGCTTCAATTGGCTGGACTGGAGCGCCGACGCCGCGCCGTCGATCCAGGCCCAACGTAACCCCGAGGTGACGGTACGCTCGCGCGGCGTGATGGAGAAATGCACGTACTGCATCCAACGCATCAGCAACGCCCGCACGGACAACAAGCAACACGGCGACGATTTCGACCCCTCTGCGGTGGTCACCGCTTGCCAGCAAACCTGCCCCAGCCAGGCCATCCAGTTTGGCGACATCAACGCCCCCGCCAGCGCTGTCAGCCTCGCGCGCCGCGATCCCCGCCATTACCGCTTGCTGGAAGCCCTCGGCACACGGCCGCGTACCAGTTACCTGGCACGCATCGAGGAGGAGGGCGCCGGCGATGAAGGCTGAGCCGCTGCTGCACGCCACCGGGCATTTCCTGCCAAAGGACTTGAGCGACCAGCAGGTGTCGCGGCAGGTGTTCGGGCCATTGCAGCAGTTCCCCCGGCGCGTTGCCTGGCGCTGGATCTTCGGTGTCGGCCTGGTGTTGTTGCTGGTGTACCTGGGCTCGGTCGCTGTGCTGCTGGGCAATGGCGTGGGCATGTGGGGCAATAATCAGCCGGTGCATTGGGGCTTTGGCATCCTCAATTACATCTGGTGGCTGGGGATCGGCCACGCGGGCACCTTTATCTCGGCCTTGCTGTTGCTGATCGAGCGGCCCTGGCGCCATACCCTCAACCGGCTGGCGGAGCTGATGACGCTGATGGCAGTGATCTGCGCCGCGCTGTACCCGATCCTGCACTTGGGTCGACCCTGGCTGTTCTACTGGACCATGCCCTACCCGAATGAAATGGGGTTATGGCCGCAATTCAAAAGCCCGACGGCCTGGGACATGTTTGCGATCCTGTCGTACCTCACGGTGTCGGTGCTGTTTCTGATGGTGGGCGCCATTCCGGATTTTGCTAGCGCCCGTGATCGGGCCAGGACGCCACTGCGCCAGGTAGCTTATGGTTTGCTGGCGCTCGGCTGGCGCGGGTCGCAACGGCATTGGGCGCTGTGGCGGCGCACCACGCGGGCGCTGGCGATCCTCGCGATTCCGCTGGTGTTTGCGGTGTCGAGCGGCTATTCGTTTTTGCTGACCATGGGCACCCAGAGCGGTTGGCATTCCACCCTGTTTCCCGCCTATTTTGTGGCCGGGGCGGTGTTTTCCGGGTTCGCCCTGGTGGCGCTGCTGGCGATTGCCGTGCGCTGGCTGCTGTGCATCCAAAGCCTGATCACCCCACGCCATCTGGACATGCTCGGACGCCTGTTGCTGGCCACCGGCTGGATGACCACCTATGGGTACCTGGCCGATCTGTTCATGCCGTTCTACAGCGGTGACGCCCATGAAATCGAGGTGTTGCTTGCGCGCATCAGCGGCGCGCATGCCTGGAGTTTCTGGTTGGCGATCGTCTGCAATGTCGGGGTGCTCCAGGCGCTCTGGTGGCGAAACGTGCGCCAAAGCCCGCCGCGATTGGCACTGGTGGCGCTGGCCGTACTGGTGGGGATGTGGGCCGAGCGTTTCATGCTGCTGATCCCGCCGCAGATGCGTGATCTGCTGGTTTCCAGCTGGGGCGATTACACGCCGTCCCTGTGGGACTGGACGCTGTTTATCGGCAGCTTCGGGGTGTTTCTGGTGCCCTATAGCCTGTTTCTGCGCTATGTGCCGATGGTCTCCGCGTTCGAGGTCAAGCAGGCGCTGCATCAGGAGCGCGGCGATGGCTGAGTGCCTGGGTTTACTCGCGCGGTTCCGGGCGCCCCAGCCCCTGGTGGATGCCGCCGTGTGCGCGTGGGGCCTGGGTTATCGGCGGCTGGATGCCTTCGCGCCGTTTGCGCTGCAAGCCTTGGAGCCGGTACTGGCAGTCGACGCCAAGCGAGTAGGGCGCATGGCCTGCCTGGGGGCCGGGCTGGGCATCGTCCTGGCGCTGGTGATGCAGATCGGTTCGGTGTGGGCCTATCCCTTGAACATCGGCGGGCGCCCCTTGGTGGCGTTGCCTTCATTCGCCGTGGTGACGTTTCTGTTTGCCGTGGTGTTTGCAGCAACGGCGGCGGTGTTGACGTTGTTGCTGTGCAGTCGCCTGCCGCGCTTGCATCATCCGTTGTTCGGCGTCGAGGGGTTTGAAGCGGCCAGCGATGATGGGTTCTTCTTGTTTATCGATGCGCGCGACCCGCTGTTTGACGCTCACCAGACCCATGCCTGGCTGGCCGAACGCGCGCAGAGCGTGCAGGAAGTGGCGCCATGAATGCCTGGCCATGGGCATTGAGCCTGGTGCTGCTGTGCAGCGGTTGCGATGACATGTCGCGCCAAGCCAAGGTACTCGAACAGCGCGCCGGCGCCTTGTTTGGCAATGGCCTCAGCAGTCGCCAGCCTCCCGCCGGCAGTGTGGCGCGCGGGCAACTGCAACGTGAAGCGCTGGCCCGCCAACGGCCGGCCCTGAGTGCGGACTTGCTGGCACGTGGCGAGGCGGGTTATCAAACATTCTGCACGCCGTGCCATGGCCTGAGCGGGCTCGGCGATGGGCTGGTGGTGGGCCGTGGTTTTCCGGCACCGCCGTCGTTTATCGAACCGCGCTTGCTGAACGCCTCCGATGACCAATTGATGCAGGTGATTGCCGACGGACAAGGCTTGATGTACGGCTACGCGTCGCGCATTCAGCCCGATGAGCGCTGGGCGATTGTCGCCCACTTGCGTGTGCTGCAGTTGAGCCAGCACGCCAACCTGCAAACGCTGCCGCCGACTGTGCGCCAGGCCTTCGAGGAGTCTGGCCAATGAGCCGGTGGTGGCTACTGGCTGCCGCTATCGGCCTTGGCGTGCTTGGCGTCTGGCAGCCTGCCTGGGTCGGTGCGGGCGCCCTGGCGGCAGCGGTCAATGGCAGCAATGTCACGCTGGGTTGCCTGCTGCTTGCGTTGCTGACGCCACTGGTCAGCGGTCGCTGGCAGCCTTTGCTGGATCCCGGCAGCCGCTTGGGGGCAAGCGCCGTGTTGTTGATCATCCCGATGCTGTTGCCGGTGCTGGTCACGATGCCCTGGGTGTACCCCTGGTTCGATCAGGCGGCTCCGGGTTTTCGTGGCCTGTGGTTATCGCCGTGGTTTTTTGTGTTACGCACTCTGGTGTACGGCGGGCTTGCCTGGGTGTTGCACGGCTGGGTGGGTAAGCGCAGTGCGGCGGGGTTGATCCTGTACGCGCTGGTGGCGAGCCTGGCCGCCGTGGACTGGCTGATGTCGTTGCAGGCGGGGTTTGTCTCCAGCGTGTTCGGCCTGTTGTTGATTGCCCGGCAACTGCTCGACGGCCTGGCCTTCGCCGGGCTGTGTGTGTTGTGCTGGAACGTGGTGCTGCTGCCCGCACGCCAGTGTGTGCTGTTGCGCGGTCTGCTGGTAAGCGCCTTGGCGTTCTGGATCTACGTGCAGTTCATGCAGTACCTGATTATCTGGTCGGTGGACCTGGCGCATGAAACAGCCTGGTACCGCGTGCGCGAGACGGGTGGGTGGGGCGCACTGACGGCGCTGTTGGTCGCCGGGCAACTGGTGTGCCTGGTGGTACTCGCGTCGCCATGGGGCGGGCGAATGAATGTGTTGACGTGGGGCTGCGCCGCGATCCTGTTGTTGGGGGCTGTTGAGTCGATGTGGATCAGCCTGCCGTCTATTTTTCCCGAGGCTACCCTCGGCGTATTCCTCACTGCGGTGCTGTGCCAGGGCGTGTATGCCACAGGCTTGTTCGCCATCTGGCGGCGGCAGTGGCAAAGGAGGCGTCATGACCGCTGAATACCAACCCAACGATTTTGACGGTAAAAAAGCCGCCCGGGTAATGGTGCTGCTGGGTGTGGCCATAGTTCTGAGCCTGGGCGGCGTGGCCTGGTTGTTGAGCGCCTACCGTCAACAGGTGCAACAACCGCCGATGAGCCCACTGGAACGTCAGCGTTTGCTACCCCCTGAGCCACGCCTGCAAGGCGATCCCAGGCACGCAGGTGAGCAGCAAATCGCCCGCCAGCGTTTGCACTTGGACAGTTATGGCTGGGTCGACCGTGAGCATCACATCGTGCACCTGCCCTTGGCACAGGCCCGGCAATTGCTGCTGGAGCGAGGCTGGCCTGATGAGCATTGAGCGCCTGCTGCTGGTCGTCGTATTGGTGTGCTGTTGGCTGCCGCAAGCGGGCGCCGCGCAGCCATTCGACCCCTTTACCGCCGCCGGAATCGATACGGCCCACGTCGGCCGACCCTTGGCGCTCGACAGTCGCTTCACTGACCAACAGGGCCGCCTCGTGCGTCTTGGTGATCTGCTCAAGGGCCAGCCTACATTGCTGGTGCCGTTGTACTACCGTTGCCCGAACGTCTGCGGAGCGGCGCTTTCGACTTTGTTTAGCCAACTGGCCAACCAGCCTTATCGCCTGGGCCGTGACTTCCAGGTAATCGCCTTCAGTTTCGACCCCCGCGAAGACGTGGGCGCCGCCCGGGAAGAGTTGGCCAAGCTCAGCCAGCACTGGCCAGCACTGGCTGACGAACCTGGCGTGCATCTGCTGACTGGCGATGCGTCGGCCAGCGAGGCCCTGGCGGACTCGATCGGCTTCGGCTATCGCTTCGACCCGCAACAGCAGCAATACGCCCACAGCTCGGCAGTCGCGGTGGTAACGGGTGACGGGCGCCTGTCGCGCTGGCTCTACGGCCTGGGCTATCAGCCCAGCGACCTGCGCCTGGCATTGACCGAGGCTGGGCAGGGCAAGTTGGGGGCCATCAAGGAACAACTGTTATTGCTGTGCTACCACTACGACCCGCAGAGCGGCACCTACAGCAGCCGGATCATTCTGCTGCTACAAGTGGCAGGCGTGGCCACGGTGCTGGTGCTCGGCCTGCTGATTTTGCGGGCGGTGCGGCGCGAACGTCAGGAGGCGCGATGAACGAACACTTTCTGCGCCTGTGGCCGGCGCAAGCCTCGGATTACGCGGTATCGGTCGACTGGCTGGTGATCGGCTTCACCGCCATGATGGCGCTGTTCGTGGTGCCGGTGTTCGTCGCGCTGTGGGTGTTTATCTGGCGCTATCGGCGCGGCCGTCCGGCCGACCGCGACCATCGCCCGCAAAGTAATCTGCCTATCGAGCTGGCCTGGATCATCTTGCCGTTCATAGGTTCGCTGGTGGTCTTCCTGTTGTCGGCGCGGCTGTTTTTCATCGCCCGCACGCCGCCGGAGGATGCGCTGGAAGTGCAGGTCACCGCGCGCCAATGGATGTGGAAATTCCAGCACCAGGGCGGTCAGCGGGAGATCAACACCCTGCACGTGCCGGCCCGGCGCCCGGTGAAGTTGACCATGATTTCCGAAGACGTGATCCACAGCCTGTTTTTCCCCAGCCTGCGTATCAAGCAAGACGTGTTGCCGGGGCGCTACAGCATGCTGTGGTTCCAGGCCGAACACAGCGGCACCTACGAGGTGTATTGCGCCGAATACTGCGGCACCGACCACGCGGCAATGCTGGCGCGCCTGGTGGTGCTCAACCCCGCCGATTACGAGCACTGGCTGGCAGACAACGGCAGCAGCGCCGACCTTGCCCGTCAGGGCGAGACCCTGTATCGCCAATACGGTTGCGCCAGTTGCCACGACTCAGGCAACGCGCCGCCGCTGGCCGGGGTGTTCAACCGTTCGGTGCAACTGGCCGACGGCAGCCAGGTAAAAGCTGATGAAGCCTACCTGCGCGACAGCATCCTGTTGCCGCAAAAACAGTTGGTAGCCGGCTACCTGCCGATCATGCCGACCTACAGCAATCTGTTGGATGAAGAGGCCGTGCAGCGGCTTGTCGCTTACCTGCGCGAACTTGCGGAGAAACACCAATGAGCCAACCCAGCTATTTGCATGCACAGGGCCTGCGGTCATGGTTGCTGACCCGCGATCACAAACGTATTGCGGTGCTGTACATGCTCACCGTGACCTTCTTTTTCTTTGCCGGGGGGCTGGCGGCGAGCCTGATCCGCATCGAACTGGTCACGCCGGAAGGGGATTTGCTCACCGCCGATGGCTACAACCGCGCGTTTACCCTGCACGGGGTGATCATGGTGTGGTTTTTCCTGATTCCGTCGATTCCGAGCGTGTTCGGCAACTTCCTGGTGCCGATCATGATCGGCGCCCAAGACATGGCCTTTCCGCGCCTGAACCTGTTCAGTTGGTACTTGCTGCTGGGTGGCGGCCTGTTCACCTTGCTGGCGCTGCTGCTCGGCGGGGTAGACACCGGCTGGACCTTCTACACGCCGTTGTCGACGATGTTCAGCAACGGCCATGTGGTGGCGGTGATCTGCGGCGTATTCATTGCCGGGTTTTCGTCGATCTTCACCGGCGTCAATATCATCGCCACCGTGCATACCTTGCGCGCGCCCGGCATGACGTGGATGCGCTTGCCACTGTTCATCTGGTCGATGTACGCCACCTCGATCATTCTGGTGCTGGCCACGCCCGTGCTGGCGATCACCCTGGTGCTGGTGGCCGCCGAGCACCTGTTCAACATCGGTGTGTTCGACCCTAAATTGGGCGGCGACCCGCTGCTGTTCCAGCATCTGTTCTGGTTCTACAGCCACCCGGCGGTGTACATCATGATTCTGCCGGCCATGGGGGTGGTCAGCGAGTTGATCACGGCGGCAGGGCACAAGCGCATTTTCGGCTACCGCTTTGTCGCCTGGTCCAGCGTGGCGATTGCGGTGATCGGTTTTCTGGTGTGGGGTCATCACATGTTTGTTGCCGGGCAGTCGATGTATGCCAGCCTGGTGTTCTCATTGCTGAGTTTTCTGGTGGCGATTCCGTCGGCGATCAAGGCCTATAACTGGAGTGCCACGCTGTACAAAAGCGACTTGACCCTGCATGCGCCGTTTCTGTTTGCGTTGACGTTTATCGGGCTGTTCATCGTCGGCGGCGTGACCGGGCTGTTTCTTGCGCTGCTGGCCGCCGACCTGCATGCGCATGACACCTATTTTGTGGTCGCGCACTTCCACTACATCATGGTCGGCGCCGCCGTGGCCGGGTATTTCGGGGCCTTGCATTTCTGGTGGCCGAAAATGACCGGCCGGCTTTACTCGCAACTGTGGGGCAAGATCACCGCGATCCTGATTTTCTGCGGCTTCAACCTGACGTTTTTCCCGCAGTTCCTGCTGGGCTACCTGGGCATGCCGCGCCGCTATCACAGTTACGACCCGGACTTTCAGTTCCTCAACGTGATGTCGTCGGCTGGCGCTTCGATCCTGGCGCTGGCCTACGTGTTGCCGTTTTTCTACCTGCTCGGCTCCCTGCGTTGGGGCGAGCGGGCGCCGATCAATCCCTGGGAGGCGGCCGGGCTGGAGTGGCGCGTGGCTTCGCCGCCGCCGCTGCACAACTTCGAAGCGCCGGTGACGGTGGATTTCGAGGCCTACGATTATTCCCCAGGGGCCCGCCGTGATCCGCTCTGACGAGAGGCCCGCCGAACCGTTCGTGGCCTGGGCCCAGCAACGCGAGGCCGCCCGCCTGGGCATGTGGCTGTTCCTGGCCAGCGAAGCGATGATGTTCGGCAGCCTGATCATGGTGGCGTGGTTCTTTCGGCTGCGTCATCCGGACGGGGTGGCGGAGGCCGTGGCGGGCCTGCATTACCTGTTGGCTACAGGCAATACAGTCCTGTTGTTGACCAGCAGCTTGTTGATGACCCTGGCCGTCAGCGAGCCACGCCGGGTGCGCTGGTGTCTGCTGGGTGCGGCCGGATTGGGCGTGTTGTTCCTGGGCTGCAAGGGTGTTGAATACGGCCTGGAGATCCACGAAGGCGTGCTGCCCGGCTTTACCGATCACTCAACCTGGCGGGCGCCGTCGGCGCAGCTGTTCATGAACCTGTACTTCATCGCCACGGCGCTGCACGGGTTGCATGTGTTGATCGCCGTTGGCCTGGCCCTGTGGCTGTACAGCGCGTTGAAGCGCGACCGGTTGACGCCTCACCAGCGCGCGATGCGCCTGGAAATGATCAGCCTGTATTGGCACCTGGTTGACGGGATCTGGATCCTGTTGTTTCCCACTCTCTACCTGGTGGGGCGTTGAGATGAGCAAGGCGGGCGCGTTGAAAGTCTATGGGGCGCTGCTGCTGTTGCTGGCCGTGCAAATATTGTGCGTTCGCTATCAGCCCGGGTTCGGCGGCGTGATCATGCTCGCCGCCGCCGGCCAGTTCCTGCTGTTGTTGCTGTTCTATTCAGGGCTTTACCGGCACCGCGGCTGGGTACGCCTGTTTGGATGGGTGTACCTGCTGTGGTTGCTGGTACTGGTGGTGTTCATCCTGGGTGAGTCGGCGACGCGCTGAGCCGCACCGGCACCGATTTGGCGGCCGGCACCTTGCTGCGTTCAGCATGGTGCCAGAGTGGCACCAGCGGGTTGCATTCGGGGTAATACGCGGCGGCGCAGCCTTCGGGAATGTCGTAGGCGATGATTTCGAATGGCCCGACCTGGCGCTTGACCTCCGGTTCGATGGCAGTGGTCAACATTACCTGCGCGCCGGGCGTGAAGCCCAGGCGCACGATGTCGTTGCAGTGCATGAAAATCACCTCGCGCGTGCCGCTGACCCCGCGAAAGCGATCGTCATAACCGTAAATGGTGGTGTTGAACTGATCATTGCTGCGCAGCGTCATCAGTTGCAGGACATCCCGTGCCGGTTGTGCAAGGTTCACGTCGTCATCTTCGGCCAGGGTCACGGGCTTGACGAACTGCGCCTTGCCGCTCGGGGTCAGCCACTTGCGCTGCGCGGCGGCAATCGGGCGATGGAAGCCGCCAGGCTCGGTCATACGGCTTTCCATGTCGTGAAATATCTGCGGGTAGATCTGCCCGATGGCCGTGCGGACCTTGGCGTAGTCGGTGCTCCAGGCCTGCCAATCGATGTTGCAGGGGTGGGAGAGGGTGGCCATGGCCAGGCCGGCGACGATGCTGGCTTCGGCGCGCACATGAGGGCCGACCGGCTCGCTGCTGCCACGCCAGCTGTGGATGCAGCCGGTACTGTCTTCTGTGGTGTAGGTTTGCGCCACGCCATTTTGCCGGTTTATTTCGATGCGACCCAGGCATGGCAGCAGCCACTGGTGACGCGCTGGCAGCAAGTGCGTGCGGTTGAGTTTGGTGGCGACCTGCACGTTCAGGTGCAACCCTTGCCAGGCGGGCTCCATGCGCGAGGTGTCCGGAATTGCCCGTAGAAAGTTGCCCCCCAGGCCGACAAAACCGCGCACCTGGCCGCTGAGAATCCCTTCGCACGCATCCACCGTGCACATGCCCATTTTCTCCGGCACCTTGAAGCCGAAGTGCTGTTCGATCAACTCCGTCGGTACTTTTTTCGGGTCTTCGGTAATGCCCACCGTGCGCTGCCCTTGCACGTTGGAGTGGCCGCGTACCGGACAGATCCCGGCACCGGCCTTGCCGATATTGCCGCGCAGCAGCATCAGGTTGATCAGCATCTGCACGTTGGCCACGCCGTGTCGATGCTGGGTCAACCCCATGCCGTAGACGAACATCACGCGTTGGCTGTGGGCATACACGGTCGCGGCGGCTTCCAGTGCGCCGCGCGTCAGCCCGCTCTGGTGCTCCAACTGTGGCCAGGCACAGCCACGGACATAGGTGGTGAAGGTTTCGAAGCCGTCGGTGTGGCTGGCGATGAAGTCGTAATCGAGTACCGCCGGGCTGCCTTGCTCGGTGGCGAGGTCATCCATTTCCAGCAACGCCTTGGCGATGCCGGTAATCGCTGCCGTGTCACCGCCAATTGCTACCTGATGGTACTGGGTGCTGATCAAGGTCGAGTCGGGCGTAAGCATTTCCGTGGGGGATTGCGGGTTGACGAAACGCTCCAGGCCGCGCTCGCGCAGGGGGTTGAACGTGATGATAGGCACATCGCGTCGACGCACGTCTTGCAGTTGATGCAGCATGCGCGGGCTATTGCTGCCAACGTTCTGGCCAAAGAAAAACAGGCAATCGGTGTGCTCGAAGTCTGCCAGGGTCACGGTGCCTACCGGTACGCCGATGCTTTCCTGCAACCCTACCGAGGTACTCTCGTGGCACATGTTGGAGCTGTCGGGCAGGTTGTTGGTGCCGTAGGCGCGCGCGAACAACTGGTACATAAACGAGGTTTCCAGCGACGCCCGCCCGGAGGCATAGAACACCACGCTGTCGGGGTCCATGGCCTTGAGTTGGGCGCCGATTTCACGGTAGGCCTCTTCCCAGGAAGTTTCCCGGTAATGATCAGTGTCGGGGTCGTAGCGTAGCGGGTGGGTCAGGCGGCCATGCTGCTCCAGCGCATAGTCGGGCCAGGCACGCAGGTCGCTGAGGCTGTGCTCGGCAAAGAACGCCGGGTCTGTCTTGAGGGACGTCAGTTCCCAGGCGGTGGCCTTGGCGCCGTTCTCACAGAACTCCAGCGCATGGGGATGGCCGGGCTTGGCCCAGGCGCAACTGACGCAGGCAAACCCGTCGGGCTTGTTCTGTTTGAACAGCGCGGCGGGCGCCTTGGCCAGCGCTTGTTCGCGCCACAGGATCTGCATCACCGACTTGGCCGAACCCCAACCGCCGCAGGCGTTGGTATAGGGCTGGAAATGGCTTTTGGGGTAGATAAGCATCAGGCACTCCCGGGTCTTGGCTGAATACAGTTGGGACGGGCCGGTAGACGCAAAGGTTCGAGTGGATTCGTGGGTGGAAGCTGCCGTTTGTCAGTGTTGCTCGACATCAAGTGAACCCCTGGACATCGACGGTCCTCCACACCCCTGTGTGCTTTGAACAGACAACGAGGTGCGTAACATGAAAGCAATCAGGATTGAGCAGTTTGGCGGCCCCGAGGTCATGCGGTTTTGTGACGTCGAGGTGCCGGAGCCTCTGGCAGGCGAGGTGCTGGTCAAGAATTTTTTCGTGGGCATCAACCCTGTGGACTACAAGATTCGTGAAGGCCAATACCCGGAGGTCAAGCAGGACAAACTCCCGCTGACCCTCGGCCGTGAAGTCGCCGGCCTGGTAGAAAAAGTCGGGCAGGGCGTCAGCGATTTCAAGAAGGGCGATCGGGTGTTTGCGATGATTGGCGCCGACGGTGGCTATGCCGAGTATTCGCGGGTACCGGCGGTGCATCTGGCGCGTATTCCTCATGCGTTGGATTGGCCGGTCGCGGCTGGCGTACCGTTGGCGGGCCATACCGCTTGGCAGGCCCTGGTGGAGCACGGACAGATCGAGCAGGGGCAGAAGGTCCTGATCCATGGCGGGACCGGCGGAGTGGGCCACTTGGCCGTGCAGTTTGCCAAGGTCAAGGGTGCCGAGGTATACGCCACCGCGTCCACGGACAGCCTGCCGTTCTTGCGCGAGCTGGGGGCAGACCGCGCGATCGACTACAAGACCGAGCGTTTTGAGGACATTTGCAAGGAGTTTGACCTGGTGATTGATTTGATCGGCGGCGACACCCAGGCGCGTTCGTGGCAAGTGCTGGGGGAGGGGGGCCGACTGGTGTCGACCTTGACGATGCCCGACGCCAGCCATCCGCAGGCAGCCGGCAAGACCGGCGCACGGTTTACCGCGGCGCCACGTGGCGAGGAGCTGACAGAGATCGCCGGATTGATCGAGGCCGGTAATGTGCAGGTCTACATCGCCAAGGTTTTCGAGTTGGAGGCCGCGGTGCAGGCGCTGGATTATCTGGCCAATGAGCATGTACATGGCAAGGTCGTGCTGCATATCAGTGATTGAGGAGGCGTCATGAACCAACCATCCAAACCCCACACCTCGGGGCATGCCGGGCAAAAGGTGCGTCCCGATACGGCAAAGCGTAACGACAAGTCGGAGAACCCGACAGTCAACCGCCCCTGGGAGGCGGACGTCGATCAAGGCGGCGTCGCCCCTGGCGGGCCTTCAAAAGACCCTGAGTCAGGGGCGTGATACCTGGCCGGGCGTCAGCCCTGTTTTCGACAGGGCTGTCAGCTACCTTCGCTTGGCGCGGTGAATGCGCATCCACTCTTGGTAAGCGGCGGTGCGGTGCGCATCTGCAGCTTTCTTCGCTTCGATGAAGCGCGCCCATGTCTGCGCGTCGCCGCTGTAGGACTCGATGATTTTGTACGCTTGCGCATCCAGTCGATCGGCTTCGAAAAACATCTCGTTATTTCGCGCGACCTCATCATCGCGTGCTTGTCTCATCGTATAACCAAGCGTCTGGCTGTTCATCATGCGAGACCCTCCGCCCACTGTACCTGCGTCGCGGCGCTCCAGCTTACATGGGTAATGCCGTATTTTTCCGCCATGGGTTTAGAGACGCGCTTGAGGGTGTGTTGGCCAAATTTGGGTATGACGGCGACACCTGCATCGCAGCTGGCCCAATGCCAAGCCTCGGCATTGTTCATTTGCGACGCGCGCACGATGAAGGACTTCGGTTCACCGTGAAGCTGATACTCGATGGTAAATAGATTGTTATCTTTCATGAGACCTCCTTATGCTCATGAGTTACAGATATTTGACGTCAAAAAAAATTCAAAAAAATTGTCCGACAATTCGATGGATGAGCTCCGGCGCTTATCACACCTCAATCATCTACGGTAAACGTGACCCAGCCGGGCGCATCCGTGGGCCGATCTATATCGACGATGACGCCACTCACGGTGGAACCATCGGGTAAATGGACTGCGACAAAGTTAGGATTACCCGGCCAATCCAGTGGCTTGTCGAAGTCCAAACGCGCAATCGTTGGTTTTCCACTGCTGCTCAAATGGATCTCGGCTGACTCATTCAAACATTCATCCGATGGTGTGCCCAAATGACGAGAGGCAGTCATTACGCTCGCGTTACCTTGGAAGTTGTAAGACATGCTGATTTACCTCATTTAAACGGGGCGGCTGCCCCCCAATTTCAGTTATGCGGCTTGTTGTTTGTTGAATGCTTGCGCGCAATGACCACACCGCCGAGTAACAGCGCTGCGCTTGCTGCAACCAACCAATACGGTGTACGGCGTGTTTGCCGCCACCCGCCTTCAATGCGGCGCTCACCGCTGGCGGGTCCAAACAGGTTGCCCGACGAAGTCGCTGAGTGGGGTGCCCGTTGCAGGGCGGTGCGGGTGAGCCAGCCGGATACCTGGGGAAAGGCGGGCAGCAAAAAATGCGCGACTCGAGCGATGGTTGCGGCGGTACCGACAGTGGTGCTGTTCCTCGGTTGCAGCGCGCAAGCGACCATCGCCCGCGCCACCTGACGCGGATCATAGACCGGTGGCGGCGGCGTCAATGCATGGCCGGTAAAATTTGCGCCATCGCGAAAGCCCGGTGTATCCATCACGGCGGGATAGATGTCGCACACATGAATATTCGGGTAGCCGACCAATTCGCCGCGCAGTGCTTCGGTCAAGCCACGCAGACCGTATTTACTGGCTGAATACGCGGCGGCAAAAGGCTGGGCGACCCAGCTTCCCAGCGAGAGTGTATTGATCAGAATCCCGCTTTTCTGGGCTTTGAAATAGGGCCACGCCACGTGGGCGCCACGCAGGTAACCGAGCAGGTCTGTTTGCAGTACTTGTTCGTGTGCTTCCAAAGGCGTGTTTTCGAAGCTTCCGACGGCCCCTACACCGGCGTTATTGATCCAGATATCGATGCGGCCATTTCCGAAGGCTGCAGCCTTTTCCGCCAGCGCGCGCATTTGGTCGCCATGTGTCACATCGGTCTTAACGGCGATCGCCTGCGCGCCGCGTACAGCACATTCCTCGACCACTTCTGCCAGCGCCTTTTCATCACGAGCCGCCAAGACTAACCGGGTACTTTGTTCTGCAAATGCGTGAGCAGCAGCACGACCTATGCCGCTTGAGGCGCCGGTGATCACCACCGTTTTGCCGTGTAACTGGCCATTGTTTTTTCCCATTACAGGCGCGCGTGCAGGCAAATCCTCGGGCACATGAACAGGTATCGGATGGAGTTTCAAACGGGCACCGTCGGCCAGCACGAGGGTAAGGTTTTCAATCGTGCCAGCGACACGGTCGGGGAATACCGGGTCGCCTAAGGCGTCGAGCTCGTCGTAAATAAATGTCTGGCCCTCAAGCCACCCGACAGCCGTCAAGAGTTCGGGACCCAGGTAATATTTTCCATCCAGGAAAAAACCGCAAAAGCTCCTTGTTCGCTCCAGGCTCTCCACTGCGTATCGTTCGCCAGGATTCATTCCGGTTGCTGAATCAATCATCATGACATCCTCCTATCGCTGGTCTTGCGATAGAGAAGGGCCAGCAAATGATCGTTCAATCCAAATGACTGAGTGGTGCCTTCAGTGCTGATGGGCCGTTACAGTCGGATCGGTGATCTGAATAACGGTGCCCTGTTGCCATGCGTCCGCACCCGGTGCGATGGGTGGCGCAACTATATCGATGCGTGTCTTCTTCTTTTCGGTGCTGTCGATACCCATCCGCTTATCTCGCTCGGCGACCATCCGAGGGTCGGCCTGGCCCTCGGTGGTAAACCCCATCATCAGTTGCGGCGCGCCCAGCGGCAGGCGTTTGTTGAGATCGGTATGCCAGGTATGCCAAGTCTTACCGTAGGTATGTACCAGTTTTTCCATCAACGCGTGCTCAGCCACTTCGGGGATTCCCGGCGCGACCAGTTGTCCTGATTTCACTTCATGCACATGGCTGTGCCAAAGCGCCTTTTCAGGGGTAGGCAGTGTGGTGAATAACTGCTCGCTGATGATGTATTCCACGCCCATCAACTTTGCATCCTTGCGATTGCCGTCGTAGATCACGCATTGAATCACCTCTTCATTGAGAATCGCGCAGTAGTGATGCGCTTCCATCTGCACCTCAGGATGGCCGTTATAAAAGTGAAAACCGTCCAGATAGGCGTTCAATGCATCAACAGGCGGACGAGATTGGAGCAGGGCTGCCCCGGCTTCCAGGGTTCGGGTAGATGGAGCAGTGGGTTTACCGGGTGCCCCCACGTTCGAGGGAGAATCATTGCCAGCGCAGGCGCTTAACAGGGTAAAGGTTGCCGCCAAGGAGCATGACCTGGCCATTCTGGCTGTTTTGGTAATCATTGTCGTAGGTTCCATCCTCTTGCCTTCTCTCAAGCGAAATTTGGGAAAGTCAGGTTCAACTCTGTAGACGTTGGAAAGCCTGACGCCGTGCACGTTCAAAACACTTTCGCTTGAACATTGATTGATTTGAAAGGTCGTTTTTTGGAACAGGGTAATAGCGCAATCGCTCGCGCGCAGGAGCACTTATCATGTTTGTCGCCGCTTCTATCGTGGAGTACCTCAAACGCAATCGACTGGTTATTACGACGGCCGAATCTTGTACCGCGGGAAAAATTATCACTTTGCTTTCGGAGGTCGACGGAGGTGGGTCATGTATTGAGAGTGGTTATGTCGTCTATTCGTCAGAAGCGAAACAGCGGCTATTAAAAGTACGCGCATACACCATAAATACCTTTAATCTCACGAGTTGTGAGGTTGCTCGGGAGATGGTTCTCGGGGCACTGGACGACAGTCCGGCAAATGTAGCCATCGCGACCACGGGCATACTGGGTCCGGATGTGATCGATGGGATACCTCCTGGAACTGTTTGTTTTGCCTGGGCCTATCGAATAGGGCGGAGTCTGAGCGTGTTCAGTCGAAAGGAACGGTTCATGGGCTCGCGCCAAGAGGTCCAATTGGCGGCATCCCTCCATGCCCTGAAATCATTGCCGCATTTTCACCAGCTAGCGATGGCGGGTGAGGGCGCTTAGCGATCTCTGACCCACAGCCTGCGAAAGGCACCTTGATCGCCCGTTACTGGCCCCTCATCAGGAAATGGTAGCTGTTCGATATTCCTCAACTGTGCCGGGGTGGGCGCCTCGCGGCAAATATCCCCATGCTGGCCTGGCGGATAGGCGCCTACTACGAGAAAGTCTTTACTGGCGCTCAGGCTGCAATGCCCGGTGCCTGCCGGCAACAGCAACACATCGCCTGTACTCACGTTCAGAACCTGACCGTGCTCGCCACCCAGCATCAGCTGAGCATCGCCGCTTGCGACACCCAGCACTTCGTGCCCTTGTGTATGGTAATGATGATAGCTGTAGATCCCATCACGCCACTGAGGGGGCCAACCTTGGCTGGCGAACATTGCTTCAAAGAGTGCCGCAGGGTCGTCGAAGGGCTTGGGCAGTGCCTCTGAATAAAAAAGTACGGGCAGGTCCGGGTTATTGGGCACCGTATCACCGCGCTTAAACATAAGCGGTATTGGCGCAGCTGTACCATTCTCAAAGCCGTTCATATGGGATGCGCCATTTGAAATCTGGTTATTGAGCTGATTGCCACGTCCACTGCCCGCCGTCTTTCTCACAATCGATTTTGGCTTGCTTAAGGTCCTGTGCGGCATAGTGATAAGTCACCACCCCAGCGTTGCTGGGAAGCATCGCGCCTGCGTGGCCAGGAACTTTGGCGGTTGCATGAGGATTCGCAAGTGCCTCCTGTGTGAGTGTTGCCTTGCAACTGGCCGCATAGTCGCCGGCGCATTGAGCGATCTTGGTTTTTTTTGTGTTCATCATGTCCTTGTTTTCGTTGCTGCACGACCAATCGATAGCGTCGGAAGGCACGCCTTCGTACGTGTAGCAGGTGTGCTGTTCAACCACGGGTACCTGATCGCTCTGAGGGTGCGTGTAGACATCACACGCCGCAGCCAAGGCGTTTGAAAAGGTAAAGCACAACATCAAAAACATGGGTAGACGCAGGTTCATGATTGTCATCTCCACGCAGCGTTCACACTGTCGGATTCAATTGAATCGATTCATCCAGGAGCAAATACTTTTCTCCACAAAGAGTGGGAGAGGGCAACAGGAAATAAAGTTTAAACGCTGTGCATATCCCTCGACGAGTGGCGTGCAGCGCTATCCCTCGGCGTAACAACAACTGGCGCAATTTCCAACTTCTTCGCCATCACCACTAAGGTTGAGGGGCAACGTCCAGCAGCAGCTCTCCACTGGGCAGTTTTTCAGTGTGGTGCACCAGCCCACGGTAGGAGCCGCCCTCCCATTCGAAGGTAAGTGTGTGGGCATGTTGTAGCTGGCTAGGCCACGGCCGTGCGAGTTGCAGCTGAAATCCAGACGCTTTGCGCATTATGCGCGCCCTGCATTCGCTCGCGAGTGGATTCACTCCGAACAGCGTGTCCACTAGGTATTCAATTTTGATTGAATGCATCGTCGCTTCAGTAGAGTCCGGCATATGAATTCCTGTTTATTACCCTACAGATGAACGCCTGGAAGATTGTCTCGATATGACCATTTCTTCCAGTATTTCCCGTATGAGCCTATTGATTCCTGATTCCCCGTGATAGTGGGCGCGATTGATATTGGCGATGGTGAACTGATCAGCATCGTGCGCCGTCACGGTCACCGAAAGGCTGCCGTCGGGATTGAATGCACAGTTAACTGCGCAGTTAGGAAGTCGAGCGGAAAGGGCTGCTTCGACCTCCACTTTGGTTAGCGTGTCCATCAGTTCTCCGGATTAAAAATCCTAAACACGACAAGGCTAGTTCAGAATGCCGCGGCGTAAATACTGGCAGGATAATGGCGCTCCGAAACGTTCCTTTAGATGGAGCTGCTCTCGCTACGATAGATTCTTTAAACCTTCCTTATCAGGGCGGTGTCGATTGCTGGGCACACTTCGCGAGGTAAGGGAGAGAAGATGATAGGGATCGTGATACCTGCTCATAACGACGAACGCTATATCAGCCAATGCCTTGAGTCCGTACTCCTCGCGGTTGAACACCCGTCGCTAAAAGATCAGTTGGTCGAGATACTTGTCGTCTTGGATGACTGCTCAGATAGCACGGAGGCAATGGTCGCGGCGATGGGCGTACAGTCGATTGGTGTCTCCTTTCAAAACATGGGTAAGACGAGAGCTGTAGGTGCTGAGCAGTTACTGAAAGCTGGTGCACGGTGGCTTGCTTTCACGGATGCCGATACCGTTGTACCGCCCGATTGGCTAGCGCGTCAGATTGAGTTTGACGCTGACGCGGTGTGTGGAACAGTTGAGGTCGACAGCTGGAGAGAATACGGCGAGGCGGTTCGCACTCAATACCTGGCGTTGTACCCGTTCATCGAGAACCATCGCCATATCCATGGGGCCAATCTCGGCTTGAGTGCCGAGGCTTATCAGAACGCTGGTGGGTTCAAGCATTTGATGGCGCACGAGGATGTTCAACTGGTTGCAGACCTTGAGAGGATTGGAGCACGTATTGTCTGGACAGCCACCAGCCTCCCAATACCGACATGGGTGTCGAGCCGTCCATGAGTTCACACGCTGACCTCGGGTGGGGCGTGACCTTGTGGATCTGATTGATTGGGTGCAATGGCCCGCCATGATAGTGACTGTCATTTCAGCTTGGTATATCGGTTCTCAACAACCGCGCCGGCGCATGATTGCCTTTTGGGGGTTTATCCTCAGCAACGCGCTATGGGTTATCTGGGGATGGCACACAAATGCTTTCGGATTGATTGTGCTCGAGTGCATTTTGCTTGGCATGAATGTTCGTGGGTTCAGGAAAAATCAGCGCGGTCGCCAGGCCTCCGAATGAATCGCGCCTACTGATTCTGAAAGTTCTTTTTAAACCCACGTAGGTTCATCGAGCAAAGACAGATCTGCAGCACGATCAGTGCGTAGGCCTCCGCATAAGCCCCCCAAATGACCCATAGGACATTACTCAAAATAAAACAGAAGAACCCGGCCATTCTTCTCGCGGGGCGTTGAGACCCGATAAGCCACGCGGCGATCACTGTCACTGCCATGGCGGGCCACTGAACCCAATCCAGATAACTCAAGCCAACCTCTCAATCTCTATCGATAAAAAAGAGAGGGATACGAGGGCGAATAATTCAGATTTTTTGAGCGATTTTGAGAATGTACCGCTCGTCAGACATGCCTCGAATTTCTTGAACATACGATTTGCTCTCTCGGACAGATTAAACATGTGCTGACGAAAAATCCCTTTCGTCTTGCCTCTGGGAGAACGCAATGAAAGCCATCGTTTACAACGGCCCCCGTGACGTCAGTGTGCAAAATGTGCCGGATGCCAAAATAGAAAAACCTACGGACGTTCTGGTGCGGGTGACGGCCACCAATATCTGCGGATCTGATCTGCATATGTATGAAGGCCGAACCTCTTTCGAAACCGGCAGAGTCTTTGGCCATGAGAATCTGGGCGAGGTCGTTGAAGTAGGCGCCGGCGTAGATCGAGTCAAGGTAGGAGACCGCGTATGTCTGCCATTTAACATCGGCTGCGGTTTTTGCGAAAACTGTGAAAAAGGCCTGACCGGATTCTGCCTGACCGCTAACCCAGGTAGTGCGGGCGCGGCCTACGGATTTGCTGATATGGGGCCATATCAGGGCGGGCAGGCAGAGCTGCTACGGGTGCCGTATGCCGACTTCAATTGCCTGGTGCTGCCCGACGACGCGCAAGAGCGTGAAGAAGATTACGTCATGCTGTCGGATATCTTCCCAACGGGCTGGCATGCAACCGAGCTGGCGGGCCTCCTTCCTGGGGAGAGCATTGCCATCTATGGCGCCGGCCCGGTGGGTTTAATGGCCGCCCACTCAGCAATGATCAAGGGCGCCTCTCAGGTGTTCGTGGTCGACAATCATCCCGACCGTTTAAAGCTCGCCGCTCAGATGGGTGCTACGCCCATCAACTCGCTTGAGAAAGAGGCAGTGGCCCAAATCTTAAATCTGACTCACGGCAAAGGCACCGATCGAGGCTGTGAGTGTGTTGGTTATCAATGCTGCGACCGCCACGGTCATGAAGCCAATCACCTCACTATGAATAACCTTGTTGCCTCGACAAAAGCGACGGGGGGTATCGGAGTCGTTGGTGTGTTCGTACCTCAGGATCCCGGCGCTAAAAATGAACTCGCCAAAGAAGGCAAGATGGCCTTCGATTTCGGCGCTTTCTGGTTCAAGGGGCAGCAGATTCGAACTGGGCAGGCTAACGTCAAAGTCTACAACCGTCGCTTGGCCGAGCTCATCCATCATGGTCGCGCAAAACCTTCTCAGATTATTTCTCATCGCCTCAAGCTCGCCGAGGGCCCAAATGCCTATAAGCACTTCGACGCACGTGACGATGGCTGGACGAAGGTCGTACTCAAGCCAGCAGCATAAAATGAACAGCCAAATTCGCTAGTAGGTAAACGATCATGAAAAAGTTGAGTATGTGCTTGGGCTTTTGCAGCGTATTCATGCTTCATGGATGCTTTGACAGCGCCGATAATGCAACCAAAGACAACTCCAGCGGTACCAAGTCCTCTGTACAGATGCAGGAAGGAAAGTCGGACGACAGTAAGCGATAATTGATGGCCCAGGCCGTTATGAACCGCTGGGCCAAAACCCTTTGACGACAATAAAATGTTGGGTTGGATGCTCCACAAATGTAGGCAATGTGCTCAGCCACTAAGAGGATGCGATCATGCCGCGCGGGGATAAAGACAAGTACACCGATAACCAAAAACGCAAAGCGAAACATATCGAAGATAGCTACGAGGCTAAAGGGGTTCCCGAAGATGAAGCAGCACGTCGTGCTTGGGGAACAGTTAATAAACAGTCAGGTGGCGGCGAACTGAAGGGTGGGTCTGGGCAGAAAACCACCGAAGCAAAAAAGGCTAAAGCCCGAGAATCATCAGCCCGGCGAGCTGCAGCAACACGACAGGGTGCCCCGCGAACTGATCAGCGATTAGAGGATATGAGCAAAAATGAGCTTATGGAGCGAGCTCGTAAACACCGAATAGCCGGGCGTTCGACTATGCGTAAGATAGAACTGATCAAGGCGCTGAATGAGGTGAGTTAAGGACTCAACCGAAGTGACCACGTGGCATGAGCGGTGCGACCAATGAATTCACGCTGGCCGCTTCGGTGTAACGGCGCTGGCTGGCCAAGTTTACCCCTCAGGGGCCACCGGTCGTAGGATAGGTGCGCCTGCAATAAACAAAAAACCTCACGCTAAGCCCCTAACTGAGTAATAAAGGTCAATGAAGGTCCGAAAAAAACCTGGATAGGTTGAGTGAGTTCAGGAGGGCGGAAAATCCGACTGTTTTCAACAGAATCGTCCGAAAGCTGCAGCTCGCCACGTCACCTGTTTTCAGAGCTTCCGAAGAACATTTTGACTGGGCTCTAGGGCGGTATTTTTGCGCCGTTAGAGTTTTAGTTTGCCCCCACTTTTGCCCCCATTCGCAGGTGATGTGCTGATAATCGAGATGGGAGCCTCTGACTGCGCTCCAGTATGGCCATCGATGCATTTCAGTGAAGTGAGCGGTATCCGGCTGATTGCCCCGCACTAAGGCGAGCCCCTGAGTAAATTGCAGCAGGGCGTTACCGGGTTGCTTGGTTACCCTGTCGGACAGCAGTGCCGGAGCTGTCCTGCCGCCAGTGGCTATGCACGCCGTGGCAAAGATGACAGCCAAAACACGCATTCAGAACAAAGATCGCCCAGTATTCGTCCGACCCTAACGCAGAACTCTGGAGATAATAAAATCAGTTCCAAGAGTACGGAATTCACGTGCATAAGGTGCCAAGTTCATTTCAATGCCGGATCTGCGGGGTTAAGTTTCTTCCAGGCCTGCATCACCACCTGCGCCTTGGGCTCTTTGCCGTTCTCCAGGTAATACTGAATCAACGACAGCCGCGCATTGCGGTTATACGGTTGCAGCGTGAGCAGCTTTTCCAGTTGCTCACAGGCCTGATCCACCCGCCCACTGTCATGCAGCGCGACTGCCAGCACATAGCTGTACTGAGGATTCGCCGGCTCCAGGCGTACCGCTTCACGCAGATGCGGCATGGCTTTGGCCGTGTCCCCGGCCCGAATCAGCATCAGCCCTTGAGTGTGCTGCAACAGTGCCGCTTCTGGGTGCTGCTTGAGGTTGTCCGATATCAGCGTGCGCGCCTCCTGGGCACGTCCATTGGCCTCCAGCCATTGCGCCAGGGTCACCAGCGCCGGGAAGAAATCCGGGTCGCGCAGCAACGCCGCACGCAACTGTGCTTCAACCTTGTCGCCCCGATCACTGGCCTGATACAGCATTGCCAGATTGAGATTGGCTTCGGCCCGCTCAAGCAAACTCAACTGCACATTTTCGTATTCCACGATCGCCTTGTCCCAGGCCGGCCCCACGCCTTGTGCAGAGACACTCAACAGGTCTCGCGCGGCGATGATTCGAACCGCCAGCACCGGGTCCTGGAGCAGCGGCCCATACAGCGCAACCCGTTCAGCCGGGGGCAGGAACGCACTGATCGCCCGTACCGCGCTCTCACGCACTTGCGACGCCGGGTTGGCGAGGTCCCTGGTGGCCAGTTTCAGGGCTTGCTCACTTGGGTAGTTGGACAGTTCAGCCAGCAATGTCGCGCGCTGGATCGCCGGCAGGTTGTTGCGTGCCAACTGGTCATACAGCGCCTGCGCCGCGCCAGGCTGGCCACCGCGGATCAAGGCCATGCTCTCTTCGTAACGCGGTGCATGCTCGGCTACAGTGCTGTTCCAAAGCTTGAACTGTTCACTGACCTTATCGCCGGGCCGGGGGATGCTGAAGCTGTGGTCATGGCGAAAGTCGTTGCCCATGTAGAACTTGCCGGGCATATGGCAATCGACGCAGAACGAACCCGGCTCACCGACAGCGTGGCGAGTGTGTTCGGGGGAGTCGTAATTCTTGGCCTGCAGCCCGCGACCGTCCACTGTGGCCACAGCAGTTTTGCCCGCGGTGTTGTGGCATTGCAGGCACACGCCATTGCCCGGTGCCTTGAGTTCGGCGCTGTGGGGGTTGTGGCAGTCGCTGCAGCGCACGCCCTTGTCGGCCATTTTGCTTTGCGCGAACGAACCGTGTTCGAACACTTCATCCTTGATCTTGCCATCCAGTGCATACAGCTCGCGGGTCAGCACGCTGGGCAGGTAGTCGTCCATCAGGCGTTTGCCGACGGTATAGCCGTCACCCAACGGCGCACGGCGGGCGTGGCAGCGGGCGCAGGTTTCGATCTCGACCGTGGCGTCCTTGTCTTTCAGGTCCACGGCGAAACCTGCGTGCAGCAGGTCACCTTTTTTCGCCGCCCACGCCACATGGTTCGACGCCGGGCCATGGCACGCCTGGCAGCCGACGCCCAGGCTGTTCCATTGGCTGTTGAAGCTGTTCTTGGCCGCATCGAAATTGCGCTTGTAACCGGTGGTATGGCACTCCACGCACATGAAGTTGGCGTTTTGGCTGGGTTTGCTCCAGTGCAGCGGGTTCTTGAAGTTCACGCCCTGGCCGGGGTAGAGGTGAAACCAGCGGTTTTTTTGCGTGTCCCAGGCCACGCCCAGGGCCTGCAAGCGCCCGTCACCGACCTCAATCAGGTACTGCTGCAATGGTGCGATGCCGAAGGTATAGGCGACCTTGAAGTCTCCGGCCTTGCCATCGGCGCCAGGTGTGTTGACCCAGAACTCGTCGCCCCGGCGCGAGAATCGGGTGGTCTCGCCTTCGCTGCTGAAGGACACATCGTTGAAGTCAGCCGGTACAGTCTCCGGTGCGGCAGCCTGCATTGCCAGTTGGTGGTGCGAGCCTTGCCAGTCCTTGACCTGGGCCTGGTGGCAGCCTTGGCACTGCTGCTCATCGACCATTTTTGCAGGCGGCACCACCGCCACCGGTTTGACCACGGGCGCAGGTGCCGGCACCGGCAGCCTGGGCGTACTGGCCTGCAGGAAAAACCAGATCCCGGCCATGGCCAACAGCAAAAGAGCGATTACTACGGGATACAGGTAACGGCTGGACGAATCACGGCGAGGTACGGCTTTATTTTCAGGCTTGGGCATTACGACTTCCGATGTCCGATGCATTGACGCTCTGATGGCGCGCTTAAGCTCCGTGCAGCTTTGACGTTAGGCGCTTGCCTGTCAAATCCATGCTGTGAAATTCCCCGCAACGTGCAACGCCCGGCGGGTTATTTTTCCAGAGTTGGCTATACCTACAGCTCAGCGTTCCTTCGATGACAGCCAGGGAGTTCCACGATGAAGCTAGGACTAATGATCGGCACGGTGTGCATCGCCTCAATCGGGGTGGTGGGGTGTTCCAGCAAGGTTACGCAGCCGGACGAATACTCCGGTTTTCTCTCCGACTACAGCCACCTGCAGGAAGCCAAGTCGCCATCGGGTGCGGAAGTGATGCGTTGGGTGGACCCTAAACTGAACCTGAGCCGCTATACCTCGGTGTACATCGAACCCACCCAGTTCTACCCCAAGCCGCAAGCCACCACCAAGATTCCTGAAAGTACCTTGCATGGCATCAACAACTGCTACAACCAGGCGCTCAAGCGGGAACTGGAAAAGTCGCTGCCACTGGCCAACGGGCCTGGCCCGGGCGTGATTGTGGTGCGGGCGGCCATCACTGCGGTCAGCAGCAAGACCGAGAGCCTCAAGCCGTATGAGTACATTCCTGTCGCGCTGGTGGCCGCTGCGGTGAGCACCGGTACCGGGATTCGTGACCAGGAAACCACCCTGGGCACCGAAGCCCAATTCCTAGATGGCGACAGTGGCAAGGTGATCGCCCAGGTCGTGCGTAAAGGCACCGGCAAGCCGTTGGCAAATGACTCCCAGGTAATGAAAGCGGACGACGTGAAAAGCGTCATCGACGGCTGGGCATCGGACCTGCATCAGTCATATCTGAAGCTTAAAAAGCGCTAAGCCTCAAACACGTCGTAGCGGTGGGTGGCAGGGAGTCGTCGTCACCCAGTTGCTGCGACGTTGCTTGGTTATTGGCCAATAAACCAACGGTAGTAAGGGTTGGCATTGTCTTGTTGCAACACCGCCTGAATGTCCCGGCCCCAGGCAGTGCGGTCGCCGTCATAGGCATGCAAACTGGCGCGATAGAACTGCATCAAGCGTTGTTGTTCGCTGGCCAGGGTGCGGGAAAACGCCGGGGCGGCATTTAGTAACGGCGCCGGCACCCGTAAATCCAGCAATGCCGGGAGCACCCGGGCGATCTCCTTGCTGCGTACCCATGGTGCGTATTCGATGCGCGGCTGGTCGTCGGTAACCGGCAGTGCATTCCCGGCAAAGCGCTCCAGGCCTTGGCGATCGGTGACCCAAGTGGCCAGCAGGGTTGCTGCCGAATCAATGCCCACGTCACCTAACGCACTGCTGACGGTCGGTTGCTCAAAACGCTGGCGAATCCGTGTGGCATCCAGTTCGATGGGCTCCTTGGAGCCCACCAGCAGCATCTCGTGGAACTCGCTGGTCCACAGCGTCGCGTACGGGAACACGTCGAGGAAACTGCGTACCAGCGACCGCGAGTCCTCGATGTTTTGTGTCGGAAGCGGCAGCCATTGGGCCACCAGGCCGTTTTTCTCCAGGCGCCGGGCGGCCAGCTGGTAGAAGTCGCGGGAATACAAATTGACCACCCCAGCCGCCGACGGTGGTGGCGGTTCTAGGGTGATCAGGTCGTACGCCTGCGGGTTGCGCAGCAGCTCCTGGCGACCGTCCCGCAGGCGCACGTCGACGCCCGGATCAGTGGCGGCATTGAAGTTGCCCTTGAACAGCGGCGCCGCCTGGATCACCGACGGCAGCAACTCGGCGACCACACGGTGTTCCAGCCCGGGATAACGCAGCAAAGCCCCGGCGGTAATCCCGGTGCCAAAGCCGATCACCAGCGCCGAACGGGGCTCGCCGTTATGGATCAGCAGCGGCAACAGCGCCTGGATCCGCATGTAGCGTAGGGACGGCATCGCGTCGCCAGTGTTGGATACGCCCTGAATGTACAGGCGCTGAAAGCTGCGGGCGCCCTCGCCCTGGGTGACCACGGCGACAGTGGCGCCACGACCTTCCTGGTAAAACGCTAGGCTCGCATTACGTGCCCCGGGCAGCAGCTTGGCCAGGCGATCCACCGGGGTCAGCAGTGCCACCGCCAGTGACAGCAAGCCGAGGGCAACCACTGCCTGACGCCGGCCTTTCTTAACCCCGTGACCACGGCGCACGGCCATATAGCCCACGACACCGGCGATCACCGCGAGCAGGCCCAGGGTACGTACCAGCCCGAGCCAGGGAATCAGCACAAAACCACACAGTATCACCCCGATAATCCCGCCCAGGGTGTTGAACGCCACCACAGCGCCGACGTCCCTGCCCACATGCTCGCCGCCCACGCTCAATCGCAGGGCCAGGGGAAAGGCCGCGCCAAGCAACAGGGTTGGCACAAACACGATGCACAGAGCGGCCACCGCAAAACGCGCGCTCATGCCCGGCAGTTCGGCGCCGCCCAAGCTCAACACCAGGGCTTCGGCCTGGGTTTGCAGTAGTACCAGCCAGCGGCCCAGCAGGGCGATTTCCAGCAAGGCCACCAGCCCGGCACCGGCTATCAGCAGGCCGAACACGCCCCATGGGTCACGAATGCGTGCTACCCGGCGCGCCATCCACTGGCTGCCGATAAACAGCCCGGCCAGATAGGTGGCTAGTACGACGGCGAATGCATAGGTTCGGGTGCTCATGAATTGCACGATGGATTGCGACCACACCACCTCGTACCCCAGGGCCACGCCACCGGCGATGGCATACAGCACCAGCGCCAGGCGCGCCGGTTTGGCGGTGTGGGTGTGGGGCAGCGGCGCAGGTGTGTGATGCCGCACATACAACAGCGCACCTACGGCGGCCAGTAGGTTGAGCATCGCAGCCACCAGGGCACTGCCGCGTACGCCAAACGTGGCGATCAGCACAAAGGCGGTGAGCAAAGTACCGGCAATCGCACCTGCGGTGTTGGCGGCATACAAGCGGCCACCGGCTTGGCCCAGAGCCTTTGGGTCGATGTCCAGCGAGCGCACCAGCACCGGTAAGGTGCCGCCCATCAGCAGTGCCGGTATGCCTACCAGTACGAACGGCAGTACCCAGGCCAGCAGGCCGATCTGTTGTTCCAGCCAGGCAAACGGGCTGGCAGCCATGCTCAGGGCGACAGTGGCGCCCACGCCGAGCACGGCGACAAGAATTTCGAGGATTGCGTACAGCAGCAACGGTCGTGACAGGCGATCCGCCCAGCGTCCGAACAGCAAGCCACCCAACGCCAGCCCGGCAAAAAATGCGCTGATGCCGGTGGTGATGGCGTACACCTCCACACCCACGACCAGCGACAGTTGCTTGATCCACAGCACCTGGTACACCAGCGCGGCCATGCCGGAGATGAAGAGCAGCAAAGTGGGGATCAGGGTGGTGGAGGTGTGAGCCAGTGCAGCAGGTTTGCTGACGGTGCGTGACGACATTGCGTAGAGCCTTGTAGTAAATACAGATAAAAGTGTTGGGGGGAGCTGACTCCCTCCCAACAGATCCCGACTTTATTGCGCCGGGTTAGCCTTCATCTTCTCGGCAATCTTCGCATCCACGCCTGCGCGGATTTGATCGATGCTGAAGCTGGCCGGTTTCTGGCTCGGCGGGTACTCGATAAAGGTCTCGAGGAACTTCGCCGACTTGGTCACCGCCACTGCTACGAGATAGACGTTTTTGGTGGTCCAGTCGTAATACTGATCGGAGACTATGTCTGCGCGTTCATACGGGTCCATGCGCAAGTTCAGAATTTTCGGTACCCGTAGACACACGAATGGCTCGCTCCATACCTTGAAACCTCCGGGCGCGCGTTGTTCGCAGTACACGGCTTTCCAATTACCGAAGCGCGCGGACACCAGCACCCCGTCGTCGTTGAAGTAATAGAACTCGTCGCGCGCGCCTTTCGGTTGCTGGCCGGTCAGGTAAGGGAGCTGGTTGAAACCATCCAGATGCACCTTGAAGTTGTTGCCACCCGCAACCGGTGCCCATCCTTTGAGCAACTTGTCTTTGACCCCCGTGTCGCCCGCAGCCGCCAACAAGGTCGGGAACCAGTCCATACCTGAAAACATTTCGTTGGAAACCTCGGCAGGCTTGATTTTACCCGGCCAGCGGATCATCGCTGGCACGCGATAGGCGCCTTCCCAGTTGGAGTTTTTCTCATTCCGGAACGGCGTAGTTGCCGCGTCCGGCCAGGAGAACTGGTTCGGCCCGTTATCGGTGGTGTAAACCACAATGGTGTTATCGGCAATTTTCAAGTCGTCGAGGGTTTGTAGCAATTTGCCGACGTCGCCGTCGTGCTCAAGCATGCCATCGGCATACTCATTGCCAGGCATACCGCTCTGGCCCTTCATCGATTCGCGCACGTGCGTGAACAAGTGCATCCGCGTGGTGTTCATCCACACAAAGAACGGTTTGTTGGCTTCGGCCTGTTTTTTGATGAATGCCTGAGCGGCGGCGGTGGTTTCGTCGTCGATGGTCTCCATGCGTTTGGTGGTCAGGGCGCCGGTGTCTTCGATCTTGCCGTCGGCAAAGCTGTGGATCACGCCGCGTGGTGAGTTGGCCTTGACGAACTCAGCGTCGTCCTTAGGCCAATACGGACGCTCGGGCTCTTCTTCAGCATTGAGGTGATAGAGGTTGCCGAAAAACTCGTCAAAACCATGATTGGTCGGCAGGTATTCGTCTTTGTCACCGAGGTGGTTCTTGCCGAACTGGCCAGTCGCATACCCAAGTGATTTGAGTGCCTGAGCAATGGTGATATCACGTTTTTGCAAGCCAACGGAGGCACCTGGCGCGCCCACCTTCGACAAACCAGTGCGCAACGGCGTCTGGCCTGTAATGAAGGACGAGCGCCCGGCTGTGCAGCTGTTTTCCGCGTAATAATCGGTAAACATCATGCCTTCTTTGGCAATACGGTCGATGTTGGGCGTCTTGTAACCCACCACGCCCATGGAATAGGCGCTGATGTTGGTTTGCCCAATGTCATCGCCGAATATCACCAGGATATTCGGCTTATCGGCGGCCCAGGCTGATGCCGAGACCCCCATCACCGATACCGCCACCAGGGCGAGTTTCGGCAGCCACTTGCGTATGCGAGTCATCTGACTTGCTCCTTTCTCGGCTTGAGTCGCATTGCCTGCGACCAACGTTTATTACAGTCCATCGCGACGTCTTTTCTTATTGCACCTGCTTTTGCACAGCAGGCTCGAAAGGGTAGATACGGTTCCACTCGGTTGCTATGTCCACCACGTTCCAGCCTTTTGTCTTTGCTTCATCCAGCGCCTTGTCCAGGCGCCCGACCTGAGAATTGCGGTCATAGGCCCACTCGCGCTTGGCGTCGGTGTGGTGCACCAGGCCCATGAAGCGTTTGCCCGTGCCTGCGGCCGTCCACTGGAGCATTTGCAGGTCGCCGTCGGAGTTGCCGAAGGCCAGGATCGGCCGGCGACCAATGATCGAGTCGATGCTTTCCGGTTTGCCCGGCCCATCGTCGTTATGGGCGAGCTTGGCGGTGCGTAGCACCTGCGGAGCACCGTCCTTGAGCTGGAACGCGGTGACAAAGTTGGAGCCGATCACCTGCTCCGGCGGCACGCCGTAGACCACCTCGGCGAAGGCGCGCATGAAGGCGGTGTCGCCTCCGGAGACGATGTAGGTCTTGAATTGCTGGCTGCGCAGGTAGTCGAGCATCTCCAGCATCGGCTGGTAGATCATCTCGGTGTAGGGCTTGCCGGTTTTCGGGTGACGGGCCTGGGTGAGCCAGGTTTTGGCGTTGTCGATAAACGCGTCGGTGGTGATGCCGGTGTGGGTTGCGCCGATGATTTTCAGCAGGCCTTCCATGCCGCTTTGGGCCAGAGCCTGATGATCGTTTTCGATCACGGCCTTGAACGGCTGGGTGGTTTTCCACTCGGGATGCTGGGGGGCCAGGCGCTTGATTTCGTCGAAGGCAAACAGCACCTCAAAGTAGGCTGGCTGTTCGGTCCATAGCGTGCCGTCGTTATCGAATACAGCGATGCGCTCAGCGGGTTTTACGTAGTCCTTGGAGCCTTCGGTAGTCACCGCTTGGACGAATTCAATTATGTGCTTTTTGCTTGGGCCTTCGTTCCACGAGGGCAGCGGATCGGCCGCCAAGGCAGGCAGGCTGAACAGCAGGAGAAGTGGCAAGACAGAACGGAGGGACGTCATGGGAAATCCTTTTCGCGACGGGGGTTCAGTGGTAGCAAGCGTAGTCGACGAAACAGCCAACGCAATGCCTCGCAGCCACGTCGCCACAGCGGCAGAATGCGTGGCCAAATGCCATGTGCGAGGTATGCCGCCAGCACCAATAATACGAAGCCTGCGCTCCAGGCCAGCCCGTGCCGCGACAACTGCCAGCGGCTGTGCTGGCCGAGTTGCTTGAGGTCTTCGGCGATGGAAAACGTCGGGGTGTAGGCGTTAGCTGCTCGTGCCTCGATGTTGATCTCTGGCACTCGCGTTATTTGCAGGCGATGGTTGCGGCTGTCCCACCATTTCACGCTGATGGCGGGCAGTTGGAAATGACCGGCTTGCTCGACGCGATACACATGCCGGTCGATGCGTTGGCCTCCGCTGATGTTGCCGCGTCCGTCATCCAGATTGCTGATAACCGGTGACTGTGGGTAACAACGCAGGCCTATTACCTGTGCCTGGTCAGGCGGTGGCAAGGAAAGACCGGGTGTATTGTCAGCTTGCAGGGTGAGCGTACGGGTGAAGGTGTCGCCGATCTTGAGCGGTGTTGTGGAGACCGCCTGGGTCAGGCGCAAACCATCGGCCACCAACACAGTTTCTCCGGGTTCGAACCCCGGCGGCTGAGTGGCCTGGAATGACAGCGGTGCAGTTTGCGCACTCAAAAGTGCGCTTGCCTGACCGGGCTGGGACTGTACAGTCAGGGCCGGAATGTTAAAGGCCTGGGCCACGGCGGGCGTGATGCGGTAGCGGTAACGCATGCCATTGAAGGTCTTGCCCTCAATCACCTGGTTCACGTGCTCCGACTCACTGTCCGGTGCCTGCACCCTTGCGCCGGCCAGTTGCAGCGGCGGTAGGCTGGCGGCGGCGGTGAACCAGCTGTCGGTCAACACATCGACCTGCAATTGCACTTGCTCGCCCACCACCACGTTATTGCCGGGCACCAGTTGCGCTTGCACCCTAAGTTGCGGTTCGGCAGCCCACAACGGGCCTGCGATAACGAGCAACAGCCAGCAAAGCCTGTTCATGGCTGGTCTCCCTGATCTTGCAGGCTGAATTTGCGCCGCAAGAAGTTCGCCGGCGAAGTCGTCAGGTTCTGCAACCACAAGGCATCGTTGCTTGCCTGTTCAGTTTGGACCGCCTTGCTCTTGCCCTTGCCGGCGGCCTTGTCGAACTTGACCGCATCGGGCTTGACCTCCGGGGCATTGTCCGAGGCGTTTTCGGTGTCCTTTTTCAGCGCCAACGCCAGGGCCAAGTTGGCACTCGCTTCGGGGAACTGCGGCTGTTGTTGCAGCGCCTGTTGATAGGCTGCGATGGCGTCGTCGAACTTGAAGCGGCGTACGTGGATATTGCCCCGGTAAAACGCAGCTTGCGCGGTGTCGAGTTGGGCAAAAGTCGCCATGGCCAGGTCGTAGTCAGCAGCGTTGTAGGCGGCGATACCTTTCCAGTACGGGTCGACAAACAGCGCTGCAGCGTCGGGATAGTGATGGTGTTCAAAGGCCCAGCGGCCTTGTTGGTCGCGGGTGAAGAACGCGTCGGTCAAGGCATTGGCTTCGGCGGGCGCAGGCTGCAGGAACACCCCCAGCACTAGCACTGCCATCCAGTTCAGGCTCCAGCCCCGGCGCACACTGAAAAATGCCAACAGCAATAGCGGCCAACACAGCCAGTAACCAGCGTCTTTCCATTGCAGGTTGCGCTGTTGTTCATCGGCGTTCTGGAAATGTTGTTGGGCGTGCAGTTCGACCCAGTCCAAGTCGTCATCGTTGAGGGTAAGGCTGCCCAACGGCGCATCGGTGGCGGAGGCCAGTTGCTTCAAGGCGCCGGCATCGAAGGTCACGCCAACCGCCAGTACCAGTACCTGCAATGGGCTGTCCGTCAGGTGTTGTTTGAGCTGCGGCAATTGCGCCAAGTCAGCGCCGTCGGTGATCAGCAACAGGCTACCCGGGGCCTTTTCGGCCGCCAGCAAACGCTTGGCCTGATCGATCACTCCGGCGACATCCCGCCCGGGCTTGCTGATCAGGTCCGTAGCGAGCGCCTGGATAAAGCTATCCAGCAGCGCCGGGTCGTCAGTCGGCGGCAATACCAGATGCGCGCTGCCGGCGTATACGATCAACGCGGTTCGTGCACCCTGACGGCGCTGCACCAGGTCTTGCAACTTGTGCTTGGCAGCTTGAAACCGGGTGGGCGGCACGTCGGCGGTGTCCATGGACGTTGAAAGGTCGAGGGCGATGATCAGCGGCGCGCGGTTTTCCAGGAAGTCGGGACGGTCCTGTTCCCAAGTAGGCCCGGCACTGGCCAGTGCGCCGAGAATCAGCAGTGAGCTGACCAGATGGACTGGGCGCAGACGATGAGGGTCTGTGGGTGTCAGCAGTAAATGCGGCAACAGGTGCGGTGCGATATTGCCCCGCAGGCGTCGTTGCAGGTCCTTGCTGCGGCGCCACAGCAGCGGCAGCAACAGGCCAAGCAACGCCAGCAGCAGCCAGGCCGGGCGCAGGAAGTGGAAGTCACTGAGGTTGAACGCCATCGCGGACCTCCCGATGGCGCAGTCCCAGGTGTGGCCACAACGCGGCGATCAGGTGATACAGCGAGAGCAGCCCGATGGCCGCCGCCAGTGGCATCCAGAACAGGTCACGTTTGGGCTGGTGACTCAGGGTTTTCACCTGGTGAGGGGTGATCTTGTCCAGGGTGGCGTAGACCTGGTCCAGGGTGTCGCGGTTTTCGGCACGGAAATACCGCCCGCCGGTGGCTTCGGCAATCTGTTGCAGGGCGCTCAGGTTGACCTTGGACTCACCTGAAGCGCCCGGATCGCCAATGCCGATCGTATGAATTACCACACCCTTGGCCGCCGCCATCGACGCCGCGTGGTCGGGCGGGATCGCGCTACTGGTGTCATTGCCGTCGGTGAGCAGGATCAGCACTTTCTCTTGCTCATGGGCCTGGTCCAGCAGTTTCAGGCTCAGGCCGATGGCATCGCCAATCGCGGTGTTGGGCCCGGCCATGCCGATGCCGCTGTCATCCAGCAGCAGCGACAGGCTGGCGTGGTCCAGGGTCAGCGGTGCCTGGGGGTAGGCGCCGCTGCCAAACAGGATCAGGCCGATGCGGTCATCGGTGCGGCGCTGGATGAAGCCGTGCACCACTTGCTTGACCGCCGCCAGCCGGTCGATTTTCTGACCGTTGGCGTCGGTAAAATCCTGGGTTTCCATGGACTGCGAGATGTCGATGGCCAGCATCAAGTCGCGTACCGGCTGTTGGCGTTCAATGGGTTTTTCGATCCATACCGGACGGGCCGTGGCCAGCACCAGCAAGGCCCAGACCAGCAGGTTGAGCAGCAATTGCAGGCGATTGCTGCGAATGCCGCTGGCCGACGGCGTCTGGCCCACGGCCCGACTGAGGCTGGCAAAAAAGGGTACGCGCACGGCGCTGCGGGCTTCGCGGTATTCCGGCAGGTAACGGTACGCCAGCCACGGCAGCGGCAGCAGGAGCAACAGCCAGGGGTAATCAAGCTGCCACATGGTGATGCTCCACCCAGGCTTTGCACTGGGCCAACAGCTCTTCACGCTGTGCACTGGACACATCAGCGGAGCCATACGCCAGGCTCGCCAGCTGACGGCTGAAATCCTCCGGCACAGGCGCACCACCATGGCGCTGCAGGAATGCCTGCCAGTCGGTACCACTCAAGGTCGGCACGCGTTGATGCGCTTTAGGCGCAAGCGGCATCGACAGGGCCACGCGCTTGAGCAGTTCCGGCAATTCCCGCAGGTCTTCGATCACCTTAAGGCGCGCCAGTGCTTCACGGCGATAGGCATTGCGCCGCCAGCGCAGCCAGGCGCGGGTGCCCAGCACCAGCAGGGCAATCGCGAGCAACCCTAGCAGTGCCCACCAGCCCCAGGTATGCGGCCAGTAACTGACCGGCGCAGGCAAACCCATCTCCTTGAGTTGTTCGATACTTGGCACATTGGGGTTCATCGCCGGGCTCCTTTGCGTCGGCCCAATTCATCGCGCAGTTGGTCAATGGCAGGCAGCGCGGTGCTGATCATCAACAGCGGCACCTGGCTGCGTAGCAGTAGGCTGGCGACGTCCTTGAGCCGACCACCGAGAAAGTCGCCCAAGGGCTGGCGTACCTGGCGTTTCTGTACGGCCAACTCGACCTGCAATTGGCCTTGGGTGACCATCAGGTGCCCGGTGTCGGGCACGTTCAGCGCCAATGGGTCGTAGACTTGCAGGGCGATCACATCGTTGTGGGCCGACAGTTGCCTCATCAATTGCAGGGTGCGGTCATCGGCGCCGGCGAAGTCACTGACGATGCAGATCAGGTGATCATGCCCGGCCAGAGTCAGGCATTGTTGCAGCACCTTGTTGAGTTTGCCGTCGGCCTCATGGTCCGGGTTACTGGCACTCAGCGCGGTGTTCTGCTCTACGATCCGGCTGCAGAGCGTTTCGACCCGTTTGCGGCTGCGCAATGGCGCCACACTGTCGATGCGCTCATCGTTGAATACCAGGCCGCCGACCCGGTCACCAGCGTTGAACACCATCCACGCCGCCAACGCACCCAACTCAGCCGCGACGGCTGATTTGAAGCTACGCACCGAGCCAAAAAACATCGACATGCGCTGGTCGACCACGACCAGCGCCGGGCGGTCGCGCTCCTCCGTAAAGGTTCGGACCACTGGTTTTCCGGTGCGCAGCGACGCGCGCCAGTCCAGATGACGTAGATCATCACCGGGCTGGTAGCGACGCAGTTCGTCGAAATTCAAGCCGCGCCCACGCAACCTCGAGGCATGGTTGCCGGCAAGGATGCTGCCTTGGGGCTGGCGCGCGACAAAACTCAGGCCACGGGTCTGGAACTGCAAGGCCATCAACTGGCCGAGGGACACGTAGACCAGGCCGTCGGCGTTCATGCCGGGATCGCCACTTTATTCAGCACGCGGTCCAGCACCTGATCGGCGGTGACGCCATCTGCCACCGCGTCGTAGCTCAATTGCAGGCGATGGCGCAGCACCGGATGCGCCACTGTGCGTACGTTGTCCGGGGTGACGAAGGCCTGGCCTTGCAGCCAGGCATCTGCGCGGGCGGCGCGGTCCAGGCCGATGCCGCCACGGGGGCTGGCGCCGAGGCTGATCCAGCGCGCCAGGTCGGCGTCGTAATCGGCGGGATGGCGAGTGGCGTTGATCAGGTCGATCAGGTAGCGGTCGATGGCGGGGGACACCTGGATCGCGCTGACCTCCTTGCGGGCAGCGAAGATCACCTCGGGCGAGAGGGTGAAGCCCTGGGTCGTCGCCGTGGCGACGTGTTGTTCTTCTTCGCGCAGCAGGCGCAGCACCTGGCTTTCGTTTTCGGCGCTGGGGTAATCCAGCAGGACCTTCATCAGGAACCGATCCATCTGTGCTTCGGGCAGTGGGTAGGTGCCTTCCTGTTCGATGGGGTTTTGGGTGGCGACCACGATAAACAGCTCGGGCAGCGGATGGCTGGCGCCGGCCACAGTGATCTGGCGTTCCTCCATGGCTTCGAGCAGGGCGGCCTGGACTTTGGCCGGGGCACGGTTGATTTCATCGGCAAGAATCAGGTTGCCGAACAAGGGGCCCGGCTGGAAGCGGATCTGGTTCTGGCCGTCCACTTGGTGCAGCACCTCGGCGCCGGTGATGTCTGAGGGCAACAGGTCGGGGGTGAACTGGATACGGCTCATCTTCGCATCCAGGTGCCGGGCCAGGGCCTTGACGGTGCGGGTCTTGGCCAGCCCTGGCAGGCTTTCCAGCAGCAAGTGACCGTTGGCCAGCAGGCCGATCAGGATCTGCCGGATCACTTGGTCCTGGCCGAGTACGCTTTCAGCGATGCTGGCTTGCAGGGCGGTTAAATCTTCGAGCGCTGTCATCACAATCATCCTTGAAACGGTGGGTCACCAGGGCGCTGCGACCACGATGTACTGCACGGAGCTGCCGACGTATTGCGGCTGGTACCACGTGGACCCGCAGTGCTGGTAAGCCACGCCATTGGCGATCACCGAGACGCAATCCACCGGAACCGTGGCAACGCGGGTGCCGATGGCGAGGATGGTCGCCGTGGTCGCGCCGATCACGGCGGCGGTGGCCCACGGGTGGTACCAGTCATCCCCGTGGGGTGGCGGAGGTGGTGGCGGCATCGGGTAAGGATTCGGCCCCGGTTGTGGCCCGGGTCCCGGATAGGGATGTGGGCCAGGTTCTGGATATGGATGTGGACTTGGTTCAGGGTGCGGGCCTGGCTGAGGATGGGGCTGCGGATGCGGCTCCGGGTATGGCGGCATCGGCCGGGGCGCGGGCATCGGGTGCGGTGCAGGCATCGGCGGCCGGTAACCGCCGCCGCCATGGGGCACCACAAACGTCCTCGCGCCGCCACCGCCCCGCAGTTGCCACGCTTGGGCGGCCAACGGGTCGAACAGCGTCAGCAGCAAACTCGCGGTCAGCACCGCCGCTGTGCTTTTCATGGCTGTTCTCCCTGAGGCTCCAACTGTTGCAGGGGGACCGCACGGGCGCCGGCCGGTGGGGTGAATTCAAAGTCGGCAGGCTTGGCCGGCCTGTTGAGCTGCCACTGGTAATTGACGGTGTGCCGCGGATGTTCGGCGGTGTCGCGGCGGCTGATCACCAGTCGGCACGGCAGCGGCTGCGAGCCTTGGCGAATCCACAACTGCCAGTCGATGTCCGGCTGGCGGTAGGCGTAATGAGTGCAGGCCTGGCCGTCGATGGTTTCGCTGCCGATCAGCACGGCGTTGCTGATGCCCACCTCCTTGGCGGTGCCGGGATTCCAGCGGAATAGGTCCGACAGGGGCAACTCGATGCCGTAGCGTTCGCTCAACTGATCGAGCAGCGCGCCGATGTTTGCTGGGGCCGCCTGGTTGGCGAAATAGCCGCTGCGGCTGTCGTACAGCGTGAAACTCTTGCCGTTGTAGAACAGACTGCGGCGCGAACCGTCGCTTTCCACCGAGACTTGCAGTTTGTCCGGCTGCATCGCCGCGAGACGGGTCTGGTGGCTGAATTCGATGGTCTGACCGTTATCCAGCACCTGGTCGGTATGGCTGTGGGCGTCGATGCGAAACTGCTGCAGGCTGCGCAGGTAGCCGCCCATCTGCTCCAGGGCTGTCACGGCCTTGGGTTCAAGTTCGTCGGCCCAGGCCGCAGTATGGGCACCGAATATCAGTCCGATCAACAAAACGCGTGTGCAATGAAAACTGCGCATGGCGCACCTCGTTCAAAGCATGAGGATATTGTTAAGGCTCACGCCAACGCTGCCGAGCAAGCCGGCGCACAGGGACGCACAAACGCGCGTGTTCACCAGACGTACTGCAGGCGGAAGGTCCAGGTGTTCACGTCGGGTGAGCCGGTGCGCTCGGAAACAGTGTCGGAGTAGGCAAGCAGCCCCCCGAACTGCGGCGTCAGCATAAAGCCAAGGCTGGTGCCCAGCAGGCCGTTTTCCTGCTTGTTGTCCTGCCAGTCGCCGTCGATCCTGCTTTCGCCGCCACGATTGTAGGTAGCGTCCAGCGAGACCCAGAGTGCGCGGTTGATGGTGTAGCTGTAGTGGCCTTCAATGGCATACAGGGGCTTTTGTTCCAGCTTGCTGTCGCCGTGGTAATCCTTGTTGTCGCCGAACAACGACACGTAGGTGTTGATTTCCAGCCAGGTTGGGCCAATGGGAGTACCAAAGCCGATTTCTGGCTTGAACACCCAGCGATTGGAGCCGATGTTGATGATGCGGTCCTTGTCGTAATCGCCGGTAGGCATCGTCAGCCAGACGGCGCCGGTGAGGAATGTCTCGGGCGTCCAGTTGGCAAATTCCGCGGCGGTCAAGGCGGGACCGCCGAAGAAGTTGTGGGCAAACACGACCTGGGTATCACCCATACCGCCGTTGTGCTTGGTGCCGCTGAAGAATTGCGCGTTGTCGAACGACGCCGAAATATCGGCGTAGGGTTGGATGAACTGGATCGCGCTGTTTCGCCCGTCAATGCCAAATGAACGGGCGTAACGAAACAGATAGAGATCGGCATTCAACGACAGGCCGGTGATCGGCAGCGAGGTGTCGATCGGTGTGTTGGTATCCAGCCGGTTGTAGTAGCCGAAGACCATGTTCAGATCCGTCGGGGTGTTTTGCCAATCCCTGGCATTGTCGGCAGACCCTATCCCAGGCATCAGTGCCAGCGTGGCAGCGGTAATCGCACTCAGTTGACGACGTGAAACCATGGCTCTACTCCTTGTAAATACCTGATGTCAGGTGTGCTATGTGATCAGGCGCTATTTGATCGGTGTGAGCGGTGGTAGCTTCCATTGCCCGCTACCTACTTCAGGCTTAGGCAGGTAAATGCGCAATATGGCGTAGAACGGACCGGGTGGTGCTGGCAGCCAATTGCTTTGTTCGGCTTTCGGTGGCTCGTGGTGCGCGACCAGCAGCGTGAGGCCGCCATCCGCGTCGAGCTTGAAGTTGGGTAACATCCGCGAATTGAGCAGGTAGCGTTTCTTCAGGTTGGGCACCAGCAGCTTGGTCTTGGCGTCGTACATGGTCAGTGACCAGAACGCGTCGGCGGGTGGCAACTGATCCTTGGCGAAGTGCAGGGTGTAACTGTGACGTGCACCGTTGACCGGTTTGCCTTCACTGTCGACGAAATAACCGAGGTAGGCAGCTTCATCGGTGGAGTTGCCGAAAATGCCCATGTTGGCGCCAGCGTAGCGGTATAGGTAATTGTTCTGCAGGTGATCGCGGCTGCCGAACAATTCACCGCTCGGCACCTGATGGGTGTCGACCTTGTCTTTCTTGAACGCGGCAAACTCGGCCTTGCCGTCGGCAATCCCATCTTCCAGGGCTTTGCGTTGCTCAACCGTCAGGGCCTTGAGGTCAAACGGTTTGCCCGCCTTGACGCCGATCTTGGCAAAACGCGCCAGCACGTCTTTCTCACTGTCCTGAGGGGCTGCGTAACCCAGCATGAAGTTCAGGTAGCGGAACAAGTGGATGCTGTCGCTCATATTGGGTGTTGGCCTGGGCCAGGCAATCCTCGGCGGCTTAGTGGGTTTTGGTTGGTTCACATAGTGGCTGAGGGTCTGGACTTTGTAGCCGCTTTGGACCAGCTTGACCTTGCCCAGGTCCTTGTCATCGAACAATTGCGTGCGGTACAGCGCGTAGGCGATGTTGCTTTCGCTGTGCACCACACGGTCTATCTCGCTGGGCTGCTGACCTGTCCAGTTGGGACCGGCGATCAGGTAGTGGCCACCGTTGTTGCCAGTGCTGCGGGTACCCAGGTAGCCGAAGTTCTGCGTGTAGAGGTCGATCAACTGCACCGAGTAGTAGCGGTTATCCTCAATCTTCGGCAGAGTCAGCACCACCGGCTCGGCGCGCAGGTCCAGCCAGACGAAGGAGTAGGGCGTGTCGGAGTTCGGCGTGACGAATGCAGTGTCTTTCGGCGTGAACACCTGCGCGGTATTGCCGATATGGTTGAACGGCGCCTTGAAGTTCGGTCCGGTCTTGTCGACGGCCTGGGTGTAGAGGGTCTTGTACATCTCTACCACCGGGAAGCCATAGAGGTAGGCTTCCTTGGCGATGGCCCGGGCTTCACTCGGGGTTGCGGTGAAGTCGGCCCAGGTGCAGGTACTCATGAGAATCGAGAGGCTCGCCAACAGCAGTCGCGTCGGTGTTCGAATCATGTTGTTGCGTCCTTACTGAATCAGGCTGATGTCATCGAGTTTCCAGCTTTTATCGAAGTAGGCCTCGGTGGGGGCATACAGTCGGAAATAGCTGAACCAGTGTTTGCCGGGCAGGGTTTGCACCCAGTTGCTCTCGAAGTCTTTTGGCGCGTGAGGGCCAAAGTAGAGATCTACCGATCCGTCGGCATTTTTCTTCAGGTCCTGGCGTGACGACAGGTCCGCTTTACGCTGCGGGTTGTCGATCAGGCACCGGCTAGCAATGTCATACACGGTCAATGACCAGAACTGTTTGGCCGGTGGGTTGGCTGGCACGTGCAGCGTGTAGGACTGGCCGCCGTCGAGCCATTGGCCCTTGTTGTCGGTATAGGCGCCCAGATAAGTCTGGCCCAGGCCCGGGGTCTTGGAGACCATGCCCTTGGTGTTGGTCACCGCCTCATAGAACCAGGCGCTGCGTTCCCAGAGCTGATCGTAGTAAGCCACTCGCTGGGAAGGCTCAGTAATGTTTAGCACTGTGTCCCATTGCCGGTCTTTCCAGTACTGGGCCTGGGGGAAACGCTTGGCGAATGCGTTGGCCTTGGCGATCAACTCGCCCATCTGCGCACCTTGCTCCAGCGCCTGGCGCTGTTGATCATTGGGGTTGAACGGTTTGTCCTTTTCGATACCCAGGCTGGAGAGCATCGCCATATAGAAGCGGTCACGTTCGTTGACCGGCTCCTTCTGGATAATTCCGTGCAGACGCTCCCAATAGGCCATGCCCTGTGGCTGGGTGCCGTACCAGGGTTTGCCGCCAGGGGAGAGCAAGCGGGTTTTGGCCGGGTTAGCGCGTTGGGCGTAGGGGTACATCTTGAATTGCTCAACCAATGCCTTGCCCTTGGCCGGGTCCGGATCCAGTACGCGAAAGCCCACCAACACATTCATGGTTTCTGACTTGGCTACGTAATACTTGCCGGCATCGGCGGGTGGCTGCTGGCCTGGAGGCAGTACCAGGTACTTGCCGCCTTTGCCCTGGTCGGGGCCGGTCTGGCCCATATCGATGATCGCCCGTTGCCAGAAGTCGCCAATGCCGCCGGCTGTTGGGCCCGGCGGTAGCTCGATCACTAGCGGGCCGGTCTCGTTGAGGTCAACAAAGCCGAGAATGTAAGGCGTGGTGGCGTTGGCAGTGATAACACCGAGCTTGTCTTCGTAGGTGGTCAGCACCATCAGGTCACCGCTGCGCGCGCCAAGCTTGGTGCTGAATTCATCCTGCCATTGGGCGTAGGACACCAGCGGCAAGGCCCAGAGAAAACTCTGGGTGGCCTGCTGGAAATCCAGCTCGCCATACAGTTTGACGATGTCGCTATGGGCGGGCAGCTCACCGTCCATGCTGATCGGGCCGATGCGCGTATCCAGAGTCTGAGCCTGTATGCCGGCGGCCAGAGTGAATAGGCAGAAACCGGTACTACGAATCAGAGCGTGCATAAAACATCCTTGTGCCTCGCAGCAGCAGGTCATTGGTGTGGGCGTTGCTGTCGAAAAGTTTGAGGGTGTAGTAACCCTGCAAATTCGCGCCCGGCGCGAGGTTAAGAGGGTTGTTGCTCTTGTTGGCCTTCTCGGCGTGGGCCACAAACATCGGCACTACGGATGACACTAGCGCGAATGTAGGAATACAGAATGACCTGAACATGACAACTCCCCCAACTCCCTGGTGATGGACCTGATAGCGCGCTTTTGCAGGTTGACAGGCTGTCCTTATTCGCTATTTCTTGTAGGACATGTCGTTTGAAGCTAGCAGTAAAATCCCAACGCGCTAGGAGCTCGAAAGAATTAGTCGGTTTGTGCGGGGGTAATCGAAGGGATTTTAAGGGGTGGAAATAAGTTCAAGTGCGACAGTGCTTGGCGGCCCTGAATTGAAGTGAGGTCACGCCAGCATGGATTTTATTTTGTCGTGCAAATGATGAGTCGAGAAGGGAACTGTTGGACCTCAGGCTGGGGGCATCCTTTTCAAACCATCCAAAGCATGCCCTCAGATGTGCCCCCAGTGTAGCGATCCACTGGAAGTGAATGGAACTTCATGGTTTGTGGAAAGGCAGAAATGATCAGCCGAACAGCCTGCCAGACGACGCCTAAAGACTCTCAGGGTCGCCGAAAAACATTTTGACAGGGCTCTAGGACAGTACTTTCAGCTTGAAAAAATCGATTTATGCCCCCAGTCATGCCCCCAGTTGCGCTGAGTGTGCAAGCGATCGCGATTTGCGATTTCTGACGCGAACCTCGGTGGCCATGGCTGGCATTCAGTGCACCCCCGTATACCGGATGACCAATCCGAATCCGGCAAATCCTTGGTGGTTCGATGAGTCGATATCCTTATTCGAAGTTGCCCGGGCTATCTTTCAGCACCTGTCCTGAAATAAGTTGGCTGGCAGAGTGGGGCGGGCCAGAGGGAGCGTCTCAACTTCGTTGTTCCTGGCCAGTCATGTCTGTGTCTCGGATCGCTGATCAGTCATCAGGCAAGTGCAACTGCACGTCCATGGCGTCATGAAGGAGTCGGACGACCTCGATCACCTCCTTATTTGCTACACGGTAAAACACGATATGGCGTGGGCTTTTGACCGCCCCATGGGGCTGTTTGGCTTGCTGGCGTGAATAAATGAGGTGATAGCTGCGAAGGCCCGGTGCCAGCTCATCGCGTTCGTAGCTGCCAATGCGATAAGGCGTGTCGGCGATCGCTTGCAGCGCCGCGAGGATTAGCGCCTGATACCGCTGGCGTGCTTGATCGCCGAATTGCGTCTGGGAGAGCCTGAGGATGTCGACAATGTCGGCGCGCGCCGCGTTGGAAATCCGATACTGCGGCATGCTCAGTGTTTCTCGCGCGCGGGGAGGGTTGCCTCCAGGCTCAAGCCCTCGAGGTAGTGCTCCAGATCCCCTTCGTTCAACTGAGTAAAGCGCCCTTGCTCAAGGTCCATGATGCCGATAGAGGTCGCCTGACGCAGGGCCTCAATTTTGGCGGTATCTTCGGCGACGCGTTGCTCCAATAGCCGCAAACCTTCTCGCATCACTTCGCTGGCATTCTGATAACGGCCGGACTGCACCAGGTCCTGGATAACCTGTTCCTGGTGAGGGGTGAGCACAACGTTTCGCGTCGCCATAATGAGCTCCAGCTTTCGGCAAACAGAATCTTTCGAGCATTGGCATATTATGCCATTTTACTTTCGGACACATGGTTTAAGGTTTATATCTGACAAACTGGTTCGTATGGGGGCCTATTGGGACGTTTCGTTCGTTAGTCTCGACGAGGCGCGGCAGATTGCCCCATTCAACACGGCCACCAGTCTGCAAGTGGCCGCCGGCGTGTACTCAAACATCATTTATGCCTTGCTTCACAAGCCTGAAGGTGAACGTTGCTCGTGGCAGTTCAAACACTTCACCGCTGTCCAACCAAGGTCGCTCACGAATGGAAGATCCGAGTATTGAGTACACTGACAAGCAACGCTGGTTTGCGCTCACCAAGATAAACACCCTCTCGGCCCTGTCGCAGATCGTGCAGATCGGTACAGTCACTCCGTTGCTGTCGCTTTCGCTTGAGCAGCAAGGGGTCGAACCGGCAAAGATCGGGGTGATTGTCAGCGCCTCGTGGTTGGCGATCTTGCTGCTCTACAAATGGGTTCCGCGTCTGCTGGCCCATCTGGGGCTGGTCAAGACGAATATCCTCAGCGCAACGCTGACGATTGCTGCGCTGATCGGTATGACCCTGACAACCCATTTGGCACTGATTTTTTCGCTGAACTTCGTGCTCGGTATCGGCTTGATCCTGCGCTGGATCGCCTGCGATACGTGGATTGTCGCGGTTGCCTCGAAAGACGAGCGCGGTCGGGCGATCGGCGTACATGAGACCTTGATGGGCCTGGGTATTGCTGTCGGCCCGCTGCTGTTGGTTGTATTCGGCGTCGGGAGCGCCGCGCCTTACTACGCCTGTGCCGTGATCGTGGTGTTGTCCGGCGCGCTGGCCTTAACCCTCAGGGACTACGATACGCGACCGCAAACCCCGGCAGAAAAACGCCATGGCAAGTTGTTCAGCATCATTCCAACGGCACTGTGTGGCGCGTTTATCGCAGGCTTTTCGGAAACCTCATCCGTATCGTTCCTTGCAGGCTACAGCCTCTCGGCTGGTTATCTGTTGACCGCCGCCACCCTGCTGATATCGACGTTCGGAATTGGCGGCACCCTCCTGCAACTGCCGGTCGGCTGGATGGCCGACCGCACTTCGTACAAAGTCGGCCAATTAGTCTGCGGCTTGATACTGTTGCTGGGCACCCTGGCCATTCCGTTCAGCCAGCCGCTTCCTTGGCTGGCGACGATTGTCGTATTCCTCTGGGGCGGCGCCATTGGTGGCATGAACACCCTGGCTGTGATCGAGGCGGGAGACCGGGTCGGCGAACAGCAAGTGTCCACCGCCATGACGGCCATTGCGATGTTCTACACCTTGGGCAGCGTATTAGGTCCCATTGCCACGGGCGCCACAGTGTCCTATGTCAGCGAGCACGGATTGATGATCTCGGTGGGGATAGTCGGTGTGCTGTTCATCGCAATGTTGATTGTGCGCAGAGTCCCCATGCATGAACGTGCAGCACAGGATTGATGAGAGCTTGTGCGTGCACACGACCTGGTCCCTACACGGGACTTGTCAGCGGCGTCTGTGTTGACGTCTCAGTGAGTTCCCGGATACCGAGTTTCCATCACAATCGACAACGCATCCGGGCGCCAGAATTCCTGGTCGAATTCCACCGGCCGGTTGTCCTCACCGAAATTCAAACGCTCCAGGTACACACTGGTAGAACCCGGCGACAGTTGTAGCAGTTCGGCCTGTTCTTCATTCACTGTGCCGATGTGCATCTCCAGCTCGCAACGCGATTGCACTCGTGCAAAGCGCTCGCGCAGCAGTTGGGTCAGCGAGGTATTGAGGTCGGCTTCCAGCAGGCCTGGGCACCAACTGGCGAGCAGCGCGTTGAATTCCAGCAGCACCGGGCGACGATCGATCCAGCGGCGGCGTTGCAGGAAAAACACCGGTTCGTCCACCGAAGCCAAACCCATGCGCTTGGCCAGCCACGGGCCAGCCGGGCGCAGTTCGGCGTGCAGGCACTCGGTGCGCGGTGTGCGACCCTGGGCACTGACGTAATCCATAAAACCGCTGATGCGCGTCGGGTCGTAACGGATGCGCTGCGGGCTGACAAACCAGCCCCGGCGATTTTCCCTATATACCAGGCCCTCGGCCTCCAGTTGCTGCAAAGCCTGGCGCAAGGTCACGCGAGTGCAGCCGAAGCGTTCGATCATGTCTCGTTCAGAGGGGAATTTCTCGTCGGCCTGGGGCCTACCTGCGGCGATGTCGTTGGCGATCTGTTCGCGGATACGCTGGTAGTGCGGGGAAATTGGGTCGAAAGGCATCCTGGGGTTCCGTGTGCAGGCATGACGTGGGGGGACTCTACCGTTCCTGTTAGCGCAGGTCACCTGGTCCCACGCAGGCTTCAGGCAAAGCGGAACGAAGCACCATGGGCCGAGCTTGGCAGGCGATCGCTGCCATCAGCGCTGAGGCGCGAGCGCAGTGTGCCGCTTTGCGCGTTGGTGCGGTACAGCCCGCGTTTTTGCAGGGCCGGGATCACCAGTTCTACGAAGTTATTCAACGAACCTGGGCTGATCAGCGGGTTGAGCATGTAGCCGCTGGTACCGGAGATTCGTGCGTGCTCCTCGATCTTTTCTGCGATTTGCTCCGGGGTGCCCACCAGTATCAGGTCGCTGCCACGGGTGACATTTGCAAAGCGTTGACGCACCTCGCCTGCGGTCAACGGTTTGCCGCTGCCATCGGGTCGCATCACGTAAGAGGTCATGCCTTCGGTGTGGGTCGACAGCGCTTCGTTGTCGGTGTAGCGGTTGATGTCGATACCGGTGTCGCCGGCATAGCTCACCAACTGTGCTTGCAGGTGATAGTTGCTTTGCAGGGTGTCGTATTTTTTCTGTGCCTCGATGGCGGTGGGAGCGGTGACGATACGCAGCACGGTCAGTGACTTCACATCGGCCGCCTGACGTCCACGGGCCTCGGCCTGGCGCCAGATATCTTCAAGACCCTGGCGGATATCCAGCGGGTTGGACTTGGCGATAAACACCAGTTCCGCGTGCTTGGCCGCGAACTCCCGGCCGCGTGCCGACCAGCCGGCCTGGATCAGCAACGGCGTACGCTGTGGCGATGGCGAGCTGAGGTGCGGGCCGGCCACGCGGTAATGTTCACCCGCGTGCTGGATCGGGCGCACCCGCGCGCCATTGGCGTAGGTCTGCGAGAGTTTGTCGGCAACCACGGCGTCATCCGCCCAGCTGCCTTCCCAGAGCTTGTAGACCACCTCCAGGAATTCTTCGGCGCGCTCGTAGCGGTCATCGTGCTTGATCATCTGCTCCAGGCCGAAATTGCGCGCGGCGCTGGACAGGTACGAGGTGACGATGTTCCAGCCGATGCGCCCATCGGACAAATGATCCAGCGTACTGAAGCGTCGGGCGTGGGTGAACGGGTGCTCGTAACTGGTGGTGACGGTGACGCCAAACGCGAGTTTTTCGGTGAGGGCCACCAGCGCCGGAATGATCGTCAGCGGGTCGTTGGCGGGGGCTTCGACGGCCCATTTCAATGCCATCGCTTCAGAGCCGCCAAATACGTCGTAAAAGCCCAGCACATCGCCGAAGAACATCAAGTCCAGGTTAGCTTCATCCGCCGTGCGGGCCAGGTTCGACCAGTATTTGAGGGTGTTGATGTTCAGCCGTTCATCGGCCGGGTGGGTCCACAGGCTGGGCGCGCCGCCGCAGCCGACACTGGCTTGTTCATAAAGGCCGAATAACAGCGGGGTGGGATCGGACATGGTGCTTCCTGCGGGCAAAAAGGTTGGGGGACACGCGGGGGGCGGGTCTGCTGCCTAAGAACAGCCGGGCGTTTGTTTATATTTAAACGTGATAAACGCTTTGTGTTTAATGATATTAAACGCTGTGAACCGACACTTTGGTTATATGCTCCTGCTGCTGCAGGTCACGTTGCCAGGCACGCAAACCGTAGGCGGCCAGCAGCACAAAACCGGCATACAGCGCAGCGGTCAGTTGCAGGTCCTTGTACAGGAACAAGCCCACATAGGCCGCGTCCAGCACGATCCACAGCCACCAACTGACCACGTACTTGCGCGCCGCCCATAGGCTGGCGACCAGGCTGAAGGCAGTGAGCAGCGAATCCAGCCAGGGCAGGGCGGCGTCGGTGAAGTGGTGCATCACCGTACCCAGAGCCACGGCTCCGATCATGCCCGCGAGCACGTGCCGCCACGCTTCCTGAAGCGGCAGGCGTTCCACCCGCACCTTGCCGGCGTTAACGCGGCCGGTGCTCCAGCGCCACCATCCATAGCCTTGCAGCACGGCAAAGACCAGTTGCAGGAGCATGTCCGAATACAGCTTCACATCGAAGAAGATCCAGGCATACAACAACACCGCGACCACGCTGACGGGCCAGCACCAGCGCACCCGTTGTGCGGTGAGCCAGACCCCGGCGATGTTGAAGAGTACGGCGACGATTTCGAGTGGCGACATAGGGTTCTCTCAAAAACCAATTTTCCAGGTGCAACGCCTGTTGCTTGAGCTGGTCGGCCAGGGTAACGCTCGGCCTTAAAAATTGACGGTGGCGGACAATCGCGCCGTGCGCGGCGCACCCAGGAACAGGTAGCCGTCGCCTGCGGATTCACCCACATCGCGCCAGTAGCGTTTGTCGAACAGGTTGTCGACAGTCAGGCGCAGCACAGTGGCGTAATCGCCCACCTTGGTGCTGTAGCGACCGCCGACATCGAACACCGCGTAGTCGTCGACCTTCACCGTGGCTTCGCGGTTGGCGTATTTGCTCGCGCTGTATTGCACCCCGCCGAGCAAGGCCAGGCCAGGGACGCCGGGAATGCTGTAGTCGCCGTGCAGGCTGGCGCGCAGCTTGGGCACGTTGATTGCCTGGTGGCCGTCGTAATCGTCGGTGCCGCTGCCACTGACCCGGGCGCGGATCGCTGCAACGCTGGCTGACACTTGCAGGTCGGACGTCACGTGGCCGTTGGCGGACAATTCGAGGCCCACATTTTTCTGCTTGCCTTGCTGCACGAAGGTGGTGGTGCCGTCGTCGTTCGGTCGGTTGTATTGCAAATCCTGGGTGATCTGGAACAGCGCCGCGGTCAGGCTCAGGCGCTGGAAGTCACGCTTGACCCCCACCTCCAGCTGGCGCGAGGTGGTCGGCGGCAGCACCTCGTCGGCGTTGCTGCTGAACCACGCGGCCTCGCCACCCAGGGACAGGCCCTTGCTGTAGCTGGCGTACAACGAGGTGTCCGGGCGCGGTTTATAGATCAGCGCCACCTGGGGCAGGAACACGCTGCGCTGGGTGTGCCGAGTGGTGGCGCCGGCCTGGTTGTAAGTCTCTTCATCGAGGCGTACCTGGCGCCCGCCGAGGATGGTCTGCCACTGCTCGTTGAAGCTGATGCGGTCGCTGGCGAACAGGCCGTACTGGCGGCTGTCCAGGCGCCGGTAGGTGTGGCCAAGCGGGCCATCGTAGGGTTCCAGTACCGGTGATGGCTGGTAGATATTGCCTTCGCCGATGTATTCGTTGACTGACGTGCGCCGGTCCACCAGGCGACGGAACGCAGTGGTGCCGAAGGTCAGGTCATGCTTGAGGAAACCGGTGTCGAACTGGCCATTGAGTGCAGCCTGTGCTTCTTCGTTGCGGCGGGTGTCGTCGGGGCTGCGGTAGTCGGAGATGTCATAGTCGCCCTCGGCGCTGAAGTGGTTGGGCACAGCGGTATTGGCGCAACTGGCGGCACCGTAGCAACCCCAGGCGAAGGTGCTGTAGTCGTCGATTACCACGCGGCTGCGAGAGGCGCTGAAGCTGGCCTTCCAGGCGTCGTTGAAGCGGTATTCGAACAACCCGTCGAGGTTCACGGAACGGATGCCCACCGGGTTCGACCAGCTCTGGTACGCCAGCAGGTCCTTGGGCGAAACGTGATGCGGCACGTCGGTGCCGCCGAGCAATTGATAGCCTGGCACCGAGCGCTGCTCGCGGTCCTGGTACTCGGCGTTGAGTTGCAGCAGGGCGTTGGGGCTGATGTTCCAGTCCAGCGCCAAGGAGGCGAAGTCGCGCTTGCCGTCGGCGTGGTCGACGTAGGAGCGAATGTCTTCGTGGGCCAGGTTGATGCGTACGCCCACCTGCTGCTCGGTGCCGAGCCAGCCACCGATGTCGGTGGCCAGGTAACGCTCGCCCTGTTCGTTGGTCGACACCGTCACCGAGCGCACATTTTCCGGGCGCTTGCTCACGTAGTTGACCAGTCCGCCGGGCTCGGAGACGCCACTTTGCAAACCGGCCAGGCCCTTGAGCACTTCCACTTGCTGCTTGTTCTCCAGCGCCACGTTCTGCTCGCCGGTGATGGTGCGACCGTTGATCTTGTAGCTGCTGGCCGGGTTGAGGGCGAAGCCACGGATCACGAAATTCTCGTAGTAGCCGACCGGCGCATAGCTGTCGCCCACCGATGCGTCATTCTTCAACACCTCACTGAGCAGGCGTGCCTGCTGGTCTTTCAGGCGCGCTTCGGTGATCACGGCGACGGACGCCGGGGTGTCCAGCAACGGCGCGTTATCGAAGCCGGCCACGGCGGCTTTTTTTGCCTGATAGTCGGTGGTTTCCTGGCCGACGACGGTAACGGTGTCCAGCGTCGCATCCTGGGCATGGGCCGCCGCAGCGGCGAGGGTGATGCTCAGGGCAAGCAGCGTGTGAAGGTAAGGTGTAGCCATATAAAGAGCGCTCCAAAGGTCTGCCGGCCATTGCCGTACGCCTTTATCGGGCGCAAAGGGGCCCAGCGCTGCGCAACGGACGGGTTGCCAGTTCGTGATGAAAAAGCCGAATTCGCCGAAAGTGGCGTCAGGCCGGAGCTGCTCCGGTAGTCATTGGTAAACGTGCGTCGGCGGCCCATTCCTGCAAGGAGCCGTCGTAGATCGCGATGTCCTGGCGACCCAGCAGGGTCAGGGCCAGCGCGTTGGCAGCCGCGGAGATACCGCCGCCGCAATACAGGATCAAAGGGCCTTCGCTGTGCAGCAGCGTGGGGCCAATCGCCAGGGCCAGGGCATCCTTGGGCAGGTAGCGGCCGTGGGCGTCGAACAGCAGGCGGGCCGGCAGGTTAAGGCTGCCGGGGATATGCCCGCGTCGGGCGTAGCGGGTGGCAGCGGTACCTTCAAAAAGGGCCGCGCCGAGGGCGCAGATCAGTTGTCCCGGTGCGTTGCCAGCGACGATTGCTTCTACGCCGTCGCGGTCAATCCACAGCTCTGGGCGTGGGTTGATTGACCAGGGGTGCACAGGCGTTATCGGCTTGGCAGGGCCGCTGTGTTCTGGCAGACCGGCTTCACGCCAGGCGTTGAAACCGCCATCCAGCACCCTGGCGTCGATACCTGCTCCACGCAGCATCCACCACAACCGTGCGGCCCAGAAGCCGTCGGCACTGTCATAGATGACCACGGCTTTTTCCTCGCCTGCGCCAAGGTTTGCCAGGGCGTTCACCAGTGCCTCGGGGCGCGGCAGGGCAAAGCTGAAACTGGCCTGGGTGTCCGCCAGTTCAGTCAAGAGGTCGGCATGCCGCGAGCCTGGGATATGTGCCTGCAACCAGCCGTCGTAACCGCTATCGACGCGGTAATCGCCATCGAACTCGGGTGAGGGCAGCACGACGGTGGCATCCAGCACCACTACTCCAGGGTCGTCCAGATGCGCCTGCAGCCATTGGCGATCAACCAGAATACTCATACGGTTTTCCGTCGGATATGGCCGAGCAGACGTTGCCCTTGCAGCCCGGCAAACCAGCGCAAATGGCCCAGCAGATAGGTGTAGTACGCCACATCTGCACTGGCCGTGGAGCCCACCACATCCTGGTAATACGTCACTTCGGACAGCGCGAAATCTACATGCACCAACGGCAGCAAGGCGCTGAGGGTATGTAAATCCTTCGCGCCCAGTGGGCGCACCTGGTGATAACCGGTAAGCAGGGCATCGACGCTGTCGAGATCGGCGCGAGCCGCACCGCCAGTGTCCAGTTCCAGCCACGGTACGGCGTTGCGTTCGATGGCCGTGGCCAGGTCGAAGAGGGCGAAGGTGCGGTCGGCCAGGCCGAAATCCAGCACGCTCGAAACGCTACCGTCAGCATTCCATAACAGGTTGGAGGCGTGCCAGTCGTTGTGAGTCCACAACGGTGGTTGTTCACGTAGCAACGGGTGCAACGCGTTGTGCCACGGCAACAACAGTTCGCTGAGTTGGGCTCGCCAATCCTTGCCTGCCAGGTAAGGGCTGGCGATGTTGGCGATGGCTTCCAGGGGCGCAGACTGTTCGATCAGCCGTGCGTTGGCCAGAAGCACATGGGTCTGGCGTCGGGGCGCGTCGTGGTGTTCGGCGGCCTGATGCAAACGGGCCAACGCCTGGCCGGCGGCGAAGGCATGCTGAAGATTCTGGAACGGCGACCACGACAGCGCATCGCGGTACAGGTCCAGGCCCTCGGCAACGTGGTGCACTTCATAGGTCCACTCACCTTGCACCGTGGCCGTCGCGCCATGTCGATTCGGCACTACCGCCGCCACCGGGGCGCCCCGACGATGCAGGTGGGCGATCAGTTGATGTTCTTCTTGCAGCCACGCGGCTTGGCGCACCCGTTGGTGATGTCGTTTGACGAACAGCGTCGCGTTACCGGTGGTGATCAATCCGGCGGCGGAAAACGGCCGTGGGCTATGCCAATGCAGTCTATGCAGCGGACCCAGTTGCGGGTACTCCCGCAGCAGGTGTGCGATGTCGGTTTCGTGCAGGGCCGGCCAGTCGGCGGCAACCGGCTCCAGCCCCAGGCCGTGAGCGGTGCGTTGGGGATTCATGCGCTCACCTCGGGCAGATAAGCGTTGCTGGTTGCGCCTTGCCACACCTGCGGATCGTCGAGCACCGCATGCTCGTGCAGCCATTCGGCGTAGGGTGCCAGCAGCGCCTGGCGTTGCTCGCCCCAGCGGCCTTCATGCAGCCAGGTCGGGGCGATTTTATGCAGCGAGGCACTTAGCAATTCGGCCGGGAAATACGGCGTGGTGTGTTCGTAGGCGGCGAGGGCAATCGCCGGATCCTGCGCCACGGCCAGGTAACCGCGGGCGGTGGCCGCGAGGAAGTCACGCACCACTTCAGGTTTGTCGGCGAGGGTGCGTTCGTGGGTGCCGAGCAGGTAGCTGTGATAGGCCGGTGCGCCGATGTCGTCCACCGGCAACACCACGCGCCGCGCCGCTTCGATGGGACTGTGCATCAACGCTTCCCAGGCCCAGTAACCGCCAAAACTGGCGTCGGCGATACCTTCGGCGAGCTGCTCGGGGCGCAGTTCGCGCACACCGCTGTCCACCAGGATCACCGCGTCGAAGTCACCTCCGTCGCGGCTCACCAAGTGGTGCACCATGGCCAGGCCACGTGGTGTCGGGTTGAGGGCCAGGCGCTTGCCGACCAGGTCTCGCGGGCGACGGATGCCCGAATCGGTGAGGGTCTGGATCGACTCCAGGCCCGCATGGTTGATCGCCGCGATGCCTTGCAACGGTTGGCCCAAGGCACGGCGCACCAGCAGGCGGTTGCTGGGAAATACGCCAAAATCCGCCGCACCCGCCAGCAGGTGCTGCAGGGTGTCGCCACGGTAGGGGTCGTGCACCACCAATTCCACATCCAGGCCCAGCTCTTCATACCAGCCGCGCTCCCGCGCCAGGTACAAACCCGCCGAATTCGGCCAGGGATGGAAGTACTCGAGCATTACCTTTACCGACACCATCGCTTGCCACTCCAGTCCAACGTCTTTTGATGGAAGCGATTTATAAGGGAGTGATCTGGTATATACCAATATCCTTTGTTGCTATGGATATAACCGCAGCGCGCGGTCTGAATACGACGTTCTGGACCCTAGGGCGACAACCGAGGAGCGTCAATCATGTAGCTCAACGTCATCCGACTCAGTGCCCGGATCCCCACCGCCAGGCTCGGATCATCCACCTGGAAGCCCGGCGAATGGGTAGGCCATACGTTTTTGCCCTCCAGCGCAGGCGGTGTCACGCCCATACGCATGAAAATCCCTGGAACCTGGCGGGCGTATTCAGCGAAGTCATCGGCACCGTAAGTGCCGTTGTCGATCCGTACTGGCGTGGTCGACACCTGTTGCAGCACCGGCATCAACTGGTCGACCAATGCAGTGTTGTTGTAGCCGGCGCGGTAATTCCCCGGCAGGTAGTCCACCTTGGCGGTGGCCCCCGAGGCTTCGGCGATGTGCTCGGCGGTGCGGGTCATGCGCTGCAACACGTCCTCGCGCTGTTCATCGCTGACGGTGCGAATCGAACCTTCCAGGCGCACTTCTGCGGGGATGATGTTGTGGCGGTCCCCGGCTTCGATACGGCCCACGGAAATCACCGGTGCCGGCAACAGGCTGAGGTTGGATTGGCGACTGGGGATGGTCTGCCAGGCCAGGATCACCTGGGCGGCGACGGGCACAGGGTCGATGCCGGTCCACGGGAAGGCCGCATGGGTCTGGCGGCCGATGATGCGCGCGACAAAGGTGTCGGCTGCCGCCGTGGTGCGTTGCCGGCTGAGCGTGAAAGTCCCCGCCGTACCCGCAGTTACGTGGATGCCGAAGATCACCGCCGGCGCGGGATTTTGCAGCGCGCCGTCCTTGATCATCAATTGCGCGCCGCCTTGTTCACCGAGCGGCGGCCCTTCTTCGGCCGGTTGGAAGATCAGCTTGAGGGTGCCCGGCAACTGCTCGCGATGGGCCGCCAACACCTCGGCAACCCCTAGCGCCATCGCCATATGCGCATCGTGACCGCAAGCGTGCATCACCCCGACGTCCTTGCCACGGCTGCGAAAGTCAGCGCCTTCATCTTTGCTGCGCACTGTCGACGCGAACGGCAGGCCGGTTTCCTCGGTAAGCGGCAGCGCATCCAGTTCGGCGCGAATCGCGACCACCGGGCCAGGTTTGCCACCACGCAAAATGCCAATGACACCGGTATGCGCGATGCCGGTCTGCACCTCCAGCCCCAGTTCCCGTAGGCGTTGGGCGATGCGCTCGGCGGTGTGGAACTCGCGATTGCCCAGCTCGGGTTGTTGGTGAATCGCGTGGCGCAGCTCTATCACGCCGGGCAATGCCTGGCTGATCTGCGCGTCCAGGTCGTCCCAAGGCTCGGCGGCCGACACGGAGCCGGACAGCAGCAGCAGGGAAATCGGTAGCTTCAACATATCCAGGGCTCAATAAGTAAACGCAATCGGCGGTGCTTTCGCGTTCAGCAAATAATCGCCAATTGCCTTGTACTTGTACGCCAGGGCGTCATGGGTGGTGTGGGTGCGTGCGTTACGCCAGTGGCGGTCGAAGTTGTAGCGCGACTGGGTGGTGGCTGCGCCGCCGACTTCATACAGGCGCTCGCACACGAAGAGGGCGGCGCGGGTTGAGGCGATCTTGGCTTCGGCCACGGCAATCGAGGACTTCACCAAAATGGCTTCCAGTTCCTCACCCTGCGCCAGCCCCTGCAACTGCGTGCGTGCGGCCAGGTCGACCGCCCCGGCGGCTTTCTCCACCAGCGCTTCGGCGCCATGGATGCGTGCGGCCAGATCGCCGAGGGTGTGCAGGATGTACGGGTCGTGGCGCGCCTGGTCCACGCCACTTTCGCGCACCGGTCGCGATCCAGTGCGTGCCCACGCTACCGCGTCATCCAAGGCCGCCAGGCCGATGCCGACATCCAGGGCACAGTGGATCAACTGGGCACTGGCGCCCACATAGTTACGGCGCTGGTACCACTGCGCCAGCGGGATCACTTGCTCGGGGCGTACCGGCACATTTTCCAGCAGGGTACTGCCGCTGGCGGTGACGCGCTGGCCCATGCCGTCCCAGTCATCCAGCAGCGTAATGCCCGCAGTATCGGCGGGCAGCATCACGTAGACCGCATTGCCGGCCTCGTCCACGGCCTGGATCTTCAGCAGGTCGGCAAACAGGCAACCGGTGCTGTAGAACTTGCTGCCATTGAGCACCAGTTGATCGCCGCGACGTTCCAGGCGCGTGTGGATTTCACCGCGAAAGGTGCCGCTGCGTTCGGCAATCGCGCCAGATGACAACTGGTGCTCGGCAAAGGCACCGAGGTACTCACGCTGCTGTTCGGGGTTGGCGATCAGGCGCAGGTGCTCGACCGTGGCGAAATGCGGAAACAGCGCCTGGGCCACGCTCGGATCGGCCTTGGCCAGGGTGATGAAAATCTGTGCCACCTGCAGTTGGCTGACGTCGCCGCCGCCCAGCTCAGTGGGGACCCGGGCGGCGCCCAGGCCAGATTCGCGGATCAGGTCGAGCTGCGCATAAGGCAGGATTCTGCCGGCGTCGCGGTCGGCGGCACCGGGTTGGATCTGCGCGGCGAGTTGGTGGGCGAGGGCAAGGTAATCGGTCATGGAAAGGTCCATCAAAGAGGTCAGGAAGCGTCGCGCAGAGCACTGCGCGGGACGCCGAGCAACAGGATCAAAGTGCCGCAGGCCACCAGCGCCGCCACGATATAAAGCGCCAGGCTGATGCTGCCGGTGGAGGTCTTGATCGCGCCGATCATGATCGGCGTCAGCAGGCTGCTGATCTGCCCGCAGCAATTGACCAGCGCCAGGCCCGCGGCCTTGGCGTGGTCAGACAGGTAGTAAGTCGGGATGGTCCAGAAAATCGCGGTGGCCACCAGGTAACCGCTGGTCATCAGGGTCAGCACGGCAATCGCCGAGTAGGGGCTGAAGAGGAAATTGGGCAGGATCAGCATGGCCAGCGCGGCTGTCAGGCCACCCAGGGCGAAGTGCCAACGGCGCTCCTGTCGTACATCCGAGTGGCGGCAAGCCCACAACATCAGGCACACACCGACGACATAGGGCAGGGCCGACAACAACCCCAGTTGCCCCAGGTTGCTGATACCCGAATCGCGAATGATCGACGGCGCCCAGATATTGGTGACGTTGCCGGTGCACATGATGGTCAGGCAGTACGCCAGGGTGATAAACCACACCTTGCGATCTTTCAGCGCTTCAATAAAACGCGTATGCCCACCAGGCTTGCGCTGCTGGCGTTCGTGGGCCAGGGCCTGTTCGATGGCGCGTTTTTCATCCGCGCTCAGCCACTTGGCTGATGCCGGTTTGTCGTCCAGCCAATACCAGGCGAACAACCCGGCGAGCACCGGCGGAATGCCGGTAATCACAAACAGCCATTGCCAGCCGGTAAAGCCGCCGACACCGGCGAAGTGCCCCATGATGCTGGTCGACAGCGGCCCGCCGATAATCCCGCACACCGCAATCGCCATGATGAAGCGCGAGGTGATGCGCGCCCGATGGCTGGCCGGAAACCAGTAGGTGAGGTACAGGATCACCCCCGGAAAGAACCCGGCCTCGGCGGCGCCCAGCAATACCCGCAGCACATAAAACTGCGCCGGGGTCTGGGCAAACGCCGTGGCGATGGTCACCAGCCCCCACAGCACCATGATGCGCATCATGGTTTTCTTCGCGCCGATCTTTTCCAGCAGCAGGTTGCTGGGGATCTCGAACAGCAAGTAGCCGATGGAAAACACCCCGACGATGATGCCGAACGTGGCGTCGCTGATGTTCAGGTCAGTCTTGAACTGCAAATGCGCGAAGCTGATGTTGACGCGGTCCAGCCAGTTGAGCACGAAGCACAGAAACAGGAACGGCATGATCCGCCACGCCAGTTTGCGGTACAGACGCTGGTCGAAGGTCGCCTGCGGGCGTTCGAACTGAGTCATCACCAGCTCACATCGACTTTGGCGAAGTAGTAGGCGCCTTCCAGGCCGTAGGGCGAGTACCAACTGTAGGTGGGGTTGTCGGTGGGGAAGAAGTAGAAGCGCTTGGCCTCATCATTCAGTTGCTGCGGGCGCCGGTCGAAAATGTTTTCGCCGCCCACGGTGACTTTCACCGCGTCGCTCAACCAGTAACCCACGCTCAGGTCGGTGATGAATGCCGGGCGAATTTTTTCATCGCGACTGGCGGAAATCTGGTTACGCCCGGTGACCTTGGAATAGCGGGTTTCCTTGAGATTTACCTCAAAATCCCCCAGTTGCCAGGCGGCATTCAGCGACGTGGTGTTTTTTGGGTAGGCCGAGGTCAGGTTGCCCTGGCGGTCACGGCCCATCACGCTGACGCCGGTGCCGGCCAGTGCTGCGGGCTCCTTGATCTTCTCGATGGTTTGCAGGCTCTGATTGCTGAGCAAGGTCCATTTGGTCTTGCCGTAGCGGCCCAGGTCATAGCGGTAGTCGGCCACCAGGTCGATGCCACGGGTGCGGGTATCGGCCAGGTTGCCGAAGTACGAGACGATCTGGTTCGGGTTCAGGCCCTGGGCGGCCAGCACGTTGGAGACCGCCGTGCCTTGCAGGTTACTGGTCTGCAGGATGCGATCCTTGATGTCGATCTGGTACAGGTCGACCGTAATGTCCAGGTTCTCGGTCGGTGTGGCGACAAAGCCGAGGCTGTAGTTCATCGAGCGTTCAGGCTTGAGCTCCTTGGCGCCCAGGGCCTGGCCGGCGGCGTCGTTGACGGTGACGTAGCGCGTGGTGGCCTGCTCCAGTTGCCCGGTGAGCGGGCTGGTGCGCCAGGCGGTCAGCGACGACGAATAGAACTGCTGTTGCAGGGACGGCGCGCGGAAGCCGTTGCTCACGGTGCCGCGCACGGCGAATTGCGGGGTGAACGCGTAACGCGTGGAGAACTTGCCACTGCCGGTGTCGCCGAAATCACTGTAGTGCTCGAAACGCCCGGCCAGGCTCACGTCCCACTTATCAGTGAGGCTTTGGCTGAAGTCGACGTAGCCTGCGGTGTTGGTGCGTGAGTAGTTGTGCGCGTCGGCGGGGGTGAAGCCCACCAGCCCAGGCGCGCCGGGGTTGGGGCGTTGGCCGGCGAGCGGGCTGCCAGCGGGGAAGACGTAGCCGCCATCGGCGTAGGAGGCGTATTCGCCGGCCTGGATTTCGAAACCGTCACGGCGGAACTCAAGGCCGGTCGACACGTTCAGCGGCTTGGCAAACAGCCCGGTATCGAACGCACGGGTCAGGTCGAGGTTATTGGTCCATTGGCTGGCGATCAGGTTGCCGCCGTCCATATCCTGAGGGCTGTTTGGTCCCAGGGACGGGTTCAGCGAACGTTCGTTGCGGGTGTTGGCGTTGTTGTAGCCGTAGCTGCTGCTCAGGTCCCAAGCCCAGCCCAGCAGGTCGTCGTTGCGCACGCCGAACACGCTTTGGAAGTCGTCTTCTTCGACCACGAAACGCGGCGAGAAACCGTCCGGGTACACCGAGACAATGTTCTGCGGGGAGTTGGCGGTGCGGTAGGTGCCCCAACTGGTGGAGTTGCGGTGGCTGAGGGTGGAGAACGAGTACAGCGTGTAGTCCTCGTTCAGCGGCAGTTCGGCGTTGTAACCGAAGTTATAGGTTTGCGAACGGGGCTGTCCCAGTTGCTGGCGGTAGCGGCTTTCGCTGGTTTCGCGCGGGTCGGGCTGGCCGTTCTGGCGGAAATAGATGCTGGTGCGGTCCGGCACGGCGCCGGCCACGTTGGAGCTTTCCTGGAGGCCGATATCGGCGCTGAGGCTGAAAAAGCCGTCATTGGGCAGCTCGAAGCCCTGGTTGATCTGACCCTGGCCCCTCGCACCGAAATTACCCTTGCCGCCCACACGGTTGGCGTACTGCCCATAGAGGGCGCTGCCGCTGCCGCCGGAGCTGTTGGTCTTGAGGATGATGTTGATCACCCCGGCAATCGCGTCCGAACCGTATTGCGCCGCCGCGCCGTCGCGCAGCACTTCCACGTGGTCCACCGCGGCGATGGGGATCAGGTCGAGGTCGGCGGGCGACTGGCCGCTTGAGGTGGCGGCGGTCTGCACAAAGATCAGCGACGTATTGTGGCGGCGCTTGCCGTTGACCAGCACCAGCACATGGTTACCGCCCAGGCCGCGCAAAGTCGCGGACTTGACCGACAACCCGGTGCCGCCGGTAAACCCTGCAGCATTGGTATAGGACGGCACACTGGCGGCCAGGGCGTCGCGCAGGTTCTGTTTACCGGAGCGGGCGAGGTCGTCGGCGCTGATCACATCGATCGGCGCCAGGCTCTTGGCCACGGTGCGACCGCTGTCCCGGGCACCGGTGACCACCACGGTTTGCAGGGCGGTGTCACTGGCCGCCGACGGTCGTGACGGGTTCTCTTCAGCGTGGGCTGTCGGTTGGGCGCACAGCCCGAGGATGCCGGCGGTCAGCAGGCTGAGCCTGGGACGAAAGCGAGTGTAAGGGCGAGACATGGTGAGGCTCCAATGTTTAGGTGCCGCTTTCCATTCCTGGTGGTGGGAGTTCCTGACAGTACTGGGGAGGCTTATGTGTTGGCTGTTTCTAGTTATGGGTTGAGGTCAACGCCCCAGCATCACGTCGTGGCGGGCCTGGTCGACCAGTGCCATCTGTCGTAGGAGACGGGCCTTGCGTTCGGCCAGCAGCAACGTCTTGGTCCACGCCACCGCCTTGCCGGCATGGCTGGCCAGGCGTGCGGCCAGTTCCAGCGCGCTGGCGTAGGCGTCGTCCACCACCTGGTTGACCAGGCCGATAGCCAGAGCCTCTTGGGCGTCGAATTTGCGCGCGCTGAGCATGATGTCCAGGGCCGTTGCTTCGCCTATCAGGCTGGGCAGGGTGATCGCACTGAAGCCGGACAACATGCCGTGCTGCACTTCGGGGAAGTGAAAGCGCGTGTCGTGCCGCGCAATACGGAAATCGCAATGAATCGCCAGGCTGATGCCCAGGCCCAGCGTGTGGCCGTGCAACGCGGCAATCACCGGCTTGATCAAATCGTTGCCGACGCCGGGCAGGGCACGGGCCAGGACTTCGCTGCTGACGGTCTCGCCGGTGGCCTCGATCTCCTTGAGGTCGGAACCGGCGCAAAACGCCCGCTCACCGGCGCCGCGCAGCACGATGGCGCGCACGGCGGTGTCGGCTTCGGCGCGTTGCCAGACCTCGGCCAACTCGTGCTTGGCCTGGCTGTCCAGCGCGTTGAGGCGCTCCTGGCGGTTGAGGGTGACCACCAGGATTCCTTCGCCAATGTTTTGATACTCGACTGTCATAGGGTGCTTTTTATCCGGTGTGAAAGAAAGACGCGATTGCCTCTTGAGGTCAGCGCCAAAGTGAGGAAAACTTAAAGGATGTGCACAATGCAAACAAGATGTTTGTTATATGAACATAATCTTATCGGGTCAAAAACGGTTATATAAAATGAAAGCCATAGTTCTAAAAGCCTTCGGCGGGCCGGAGCAATTGCAGGTCGAGGAAGTGCCGACCCCACAGGCAGGCGCGGGTGAAGTGTTGGTTAAAGTCGCCGCTGCCGGGGTTTGCCATCACGATCTGCTGCATCGTGCCGGGCACTTGCCGGGGGTTCATACGGGCGTGGTGCTGGGCCATGAAGTGGCGGGGGAAGTGGTTGAGGTCGGCGCCGGCGTGCATCACCTGGCGGTCGGTGCCAGGGTTGTGGTTTATCAACGTCGTTTTTGTGGCCAGTGCCGTGACTGCCTGCGCGGCCGCCAGGATTTGTGCCGCGCCCTCGGCTTGCCATCAGTGGATACCGAAGGCGCCTACGCCGAATACCTGCGAGTGCCGGCAATTTCCGCCATCGAACTGCCCGACGGGCTCGATTACATCCAGGCCGCCTTGGCCTCATGCCCCATCGGCACCAGCGTTCGCGCCCTGCACGGCGAGGCGGCGCTGAGGCCCGGCGAAAGTGTGTTGATCAACGGCGCCAGCGGCGGCCTGGGCGCGCACCAGATTCAATTGGCCAAAGCCTTCGGCGCACGGGTCATCGCCGTGACCGGCAGTGCAGATAAGCGTGATTTTCTCCATCGCCTGGGTGCCGACGACGTCATCGTCAGCAGCGGCAGCTACAGCGCCGAGGTGTGGAAACTCACGGGCAAACGCGGTGTGGACGTGGCCATGGAAAACCTTGGCAGCATCCTCGAAGACACCCTGCGTAGCATGGCCCTCGGTGGTCGCGTGGTGGTATTGGGTAACGTCGCGCCTGCCAGCGTGCCGGTCAACCCCGGCCTGTTGATTGGCCGTCGCCTACGGGTGCAGGGCTCGGGCAGTGCCACATTGGAAGAGGTGCGCCTGGCGCTGGCACTGATCAAGGGCGGGCAGGTCAAGCCGTTGATTGACCGTGTGCTGCCGTTTCACCAGGTGGCCGAGGCCCACGCACTGCTGGAATCGCGCCAGGTCAGCGGGCGCATTGTGTTGAGCGGGTGGTAAGCATGGACATCAGCACGCTGCTCAGCCAGGCGGCCTTTAAATGGCCGGACCACATCGCACTGCACGAACCGGCGAGTGCACGCACCCTGACGTTTGCCGAATTGGACCGCGCCCTCAGCGGCGTCGGCCAAGCCTTGGATCAATTGCAAATCCCGCTCGGTGCGCGGGTGGCGTTACTGGCCGACGCCAGTATCGACTACCTGCTGGCCGACTACGGCTGCATGGCCACCGGGCGAGTGCGCGTGCCGTTGGACCCGGCCCTGGCGCTTGAAGAATTGCTTGCTCAGCTACAGGACGCGGGCGCTGTCTTGCTGCTGTTTTCCGAGCAATACGCCGGTGTGGCGCAAGGTTTGGGCATCCGTTGCCTGCCGCTGCAAGCCGTGACCGACTCCAAGCCCGTCGACATCCTTCCACGCCCGGCGCAATCACCCCAGGCGCTGGCCTCGCTCAACTACACCGGCGGCACCACCGGCACGCCCAAGGCCGTGATGCACCAGCATGCCAGCCTGTGTGCGGTGTTGCAGAACATCGTCATGGGGCGGGGCGCCGTGGTTGGAGATGTACTGCTCAACGTCCGCCCGTTATGGCCGATTGCAGCGGTGGCGGTGTTTGCCCATTTGCTCAGCGGCGGCCAAGTGGTGTTGGGCGGGCGCCTCGACGGCAAGGCCTTCATCGCTCAGCTCACGGAGTACCGGGTGGCGTTCAGCTCCCTGGTGCCGACGCAATTACTGCGCCTGTTGCGCGAAACCGGCACTGCAGCGGCCGATCTGCCGGCATTCAAGAGCCTCGATGTCGGCGCTGCCGCGTTGACCGGCGAAGTGCTGGAAGGCTCGTGCAGCCTGTTCAGTGAACGCATCGGCGTGCTCTATGGCATGACCGAGGCGCCCTGGAGTTGCTACCTCTCGCCCGCGCAAATGGCGGCGGTGCGGGCGGCCGGCGACAGCGGCGAAGGCGTGGTCGGCCGACCGTTGTTCAGCGCCGCGATCCGCATCGATCAACCGGACGCAAATGGCGTCGGCGAAATCCTGCTCGGCGGCCCGCAATTGATGAGCGGCTACTGGCAGCTGGAAGCACTCAGCAGTACGACTCTGGACAACGGCTGGCTGCGCAGCGGTGACCTCGGACGCGTTGGCGCCGATGGGCTGCTGCGTGTGCTGGGGCGTTGCAAGGACATCATCCGCAGCGGCGGCAAGTCCGTGCAGCCCGGTGAAGTCGAACAGAACCTGCTGAGCCACCCCGGTGTGCAGGACGCCCACGTGTTTGGCTTGGCGGATCTGGAATGGGGTGAGCAAGTCTGCGCAGCCGTGGTAGTGGACGGCTCGCAAGACCTGTCGGCGCAGCAATTGATGGACCACTGCCGCGCCGGCTTGTCGCGCTACAAGGTGCCGCGCCATGTCTACTTCATTAACGAACTGCCGCGCTCGCACTACGGCAAGGTGCAGAAAAATCGCCTGCTCGCCGCACTGGGCCTCAAGCCCTAAAGGTTGCCCAACTGCGCCGCGATACCTTCACAGGCGCGGCGCACATGGCTGGCCAGGGACGAGGCAGGGTGGGTTTCGTCTTCCATCTCCAGCCCGGCAACCACGACCGCGCCGATGGCTTGGCCGGCTTCCACGCGAATCGGAAACGCCACCGACGACAACCCTGGCTTGAACTCGCCATGGCCAAACGCAAAGTCCTGCTGGCTGCGGATCAACTCCAACGCCGGCCGTACCTTGGCATGCCGCGCTTCGCCGAGGATCGCCTGTGCTGCCGCTTCGGTGTAAGTGGCGAGCACCGCGCGTCCGCTGGGGCTGCCGTCGATGGGGAATTGGTCGGCGAGGTCGACAATCACGTTGAGCGGCGTGGTCGGCGTCCACATGCGCTCGATCAACACTACCTGGTCACCCACCGGCACCGACAGCGACACAATCGCCTGGCGTTCGCCGATCACCCGTTGCAGTTCAATCGCGTAGGGCAGGGCGATCTTGCGCAGGTTCAGCCGGTTCAGGTACGCCGCCGAATAGATCAGGCACTCCGGGCCGATGCGGTAGGTGCCGGCCTGGGACTCGATCAGGCTCCAGTGGGTGAGGGTCTTGAGCAAGCGGTGAATGGTGGTGCGGTCGATACCGGTCAGTCGCGCCAGGTCCAGCGCGCTGGCGCCATGCTTGAGGCCCGACAAGGTGCGCAACAGTACGATCGAACGGTCGATAACCTGAACGCGCCCACCGGCGTTTTCCTTACTGCTGGTGGGCGGGGGAGGAGTTGAAGAAATATCCATGGTGGCAGCGGCTTCCGAAATCATTTTGTTCGGCAAGCGCGGATCGCAGGCTTGGCCGGTGACCAAGGTTAGCCGCGATCCGTTGCTGGGTGAAGCCTTGATTTACGCGTCGAAGAACACCAGTGCGCGCAATTCGATACTGCGCCGTGGCGGCGCGTCCTTTGGCGTGGTGGGGTCATCAAACGCGGTGTGTGCACTCAGCCTGGCTACATCCCGCCGCGAATCGTGGATCTTCAACAGCAAGGCCTCGTCTGGTCGCAACTGCGGGTAGTAATACCAGCGGTGCGCCGGGTTGGCCTTGACCGAAAACGTTTCGCCAACCTTGTCGCGATACACCAGGTCGCTGGGCAATAAATCGCTATCGACCATGCTGCGCGCATCGCACAAGGCAAGGGGCGTGCTCAGGACTGTCGCGCCGATAGGGCGCCACACATTGATGATCGCAAAGCGCTTGAGCAGGCGCTGTTCGGCTTCGTCCGGGCCGAGGTGGTCGCTCACACGGCGAATCGCCGAGCGTTCGGTCTGGTCGTTGTGCACGTAGCGTACCGGCTCGCGCAGGCCACGCGCCTCACGGCCAGGGTCATCGACGCGAATGGTATGGTCGAAAATCACCACCTTCACCGCGCCGGTCTGCTGTTTGAGCAAGGCTTCGGTTTCCGGGTAGTAGTGCAGGCGCACTTGTTCGTCATCCTCCAGGTTCGCAACGGCACTGGTGTGATCGACCTTTTCGAAGCCTTGGCGGTTGATATTCGCCGGTTCGTCGAGCAACCGGGCGTTATGAATGGTCACCTGGGTCGGGTCCAGCACGCCGCTGCGCAGGGCCTCGCCGTCTGGTGGCGGGTAGGTGTAATTCACCGGGCGCTGGCCGGTGTCCTGCAGATAATTGAGCACGCCGAGCACGGATGTGGGGGCGAGTTGAGTCTGATGGGTTCCCATAAAAAACCTCCAGGTCAGAACGGTTCCTTGAACGGCCGCAGGTCCAGCTCCTGGGTCCAGGCGCTGCGCGGTTGGGTGTGCAGGTACCAATACGCGTCGGCGATATCGTCGAGCTTCAACGCGCCGTCTTCACCCAGCTTGGCCATGTAATCCGGTGTGCGGCTTTGCACGCGTTCGCCATCGATGGAACCGTCGATGACCACATGGGCGACATGCACATTTTTCGGCCCGAATTCCCGGGCAAACGACTGCGCCACCGAGCGCAGCCCGGCCTTGCCTGCCGCAAACGCGGTGTACGGCGGCTTGCCACGCAATGACGCGGTGGCGCCGGTAAACAACAGGCTGCCGCCGCCATTGGCAAGCAGCGCGCGGGTGGCCTCGCGGGCGAACAGAAAGCCGCCCAGTGTGGAAGCGCGCCAGGTTTGCTCGAACAGTTGCGCACTCAGTTCCAGGGCCGGTGCGGACACCGAGTTGCCCACATTGAAAATCGCCGCCTTGAGCGTGCCGAGCTGATTCACCTGGGCGATGGCCGCAAGCACTTCGGCCTCGATGCCTGAGTCGGCGACAAGCGCATTCGCCTTGCCCCCAGTGGCTTCTATATCAGCGACCACGGCCTGCAACTTGTCCAGGCTCCGGCCGCTGACCGCCACGCGGTAACCCTCACGGGCAAAGCGTCGCGCCAATGCAGCGCCAAGCCCCGCGACCGCGCCCACTCCGGCAATCCACACCACTGACTCAGCCATTCGCCACATCCTCCAGGAGATACGTGGGTAACAATCTACCCATCGCCGGGCGCTAGGAATAAGAACATCGACAGCTAAGGTTATGCTCGCATTCTCAGACGTACGGGATCGGAAGGTGCGGCCTGTGAGCGATAGGTTCAATGCCCTACCAATTCTTCCAGCAACTGCTCCTTGTACCCCTGTAGCACTGATGATGTCCGGTCCCTCGGATGGGGCAGGTCTACCCGGATTTCATGTTTGATCCGGCCCGGATGCGCGTCCATCACGATCACTCGATCCCCCAGGTATAACGCCTCTTCAATGTCATGGGTGACCATAATCACCGTGCAACGCTGCTGTACCCAGATGCGTTGCAGCTCGCGCTGCAGGTGCACGCGGGTCAAGGCATCGAGGGCGCCCAGCGGTTCATCCAGTAGCAACACCTTGGGTTTGTTGATCAGCGCCCTGGCGATCGCGGCGCGCTGCGCCATGCCGCCGGAGAGCTGATGGGGGTAGGCATTTTCAAATCCTTCAAGGTTTACCAGCGTGATGTGTTCAGCTACCTGACGGTCTTTCTCCACCTGGGGCAGCTTGTGGTTTTTCAGGGCCAGGGCGATGTTCTGGCTGACGGTCATCCAGGGGAACAGGCGATGGTCCTGGAACACGATGCCGCGTTCCAGGCTGGTGGCGGCGATACGCTTGCCGTCCAGCAAAATATCGCCTCCGTATTCGGCTTCCAGGCCGACAATGAGTCGCAGCAAAGTGGATTTTCCGCAGCCGCTGGCGCCGACAATGCTGACAAACTCGCCAGGGTGCACGTCGAGCTGGATGTCGTGCAACACCGACAGTGAACGGCCTTCGATCTGGTATGTCTTGTTCAGGCCGCGAATCTGCAGTGCACCGGTTTGCAGGTATAGCGGGGAAGCGATTGCGTTCATATCAGGGCCTTTCAACGGAGGTTGCGCCAGCGCAACAGGTGGCGGCTCAGCAGGGTGAATAACAGGGTCATCAGGTAGCCGAGCAAGCCGATGCACAGCACGCTGAGCACGATCACTTCCATGCGCGAGCCGGCCTCTGCGTTCATCATCAGATTGCCCAGGCCCGCTCCGGAGGACAGGAACAATTCACTGCCTATCGCGGTGACCCAGGCGAATGCCAGCGCGTGCAGCACGCCGGTGGCGATACTCGGCAACGTCGCCGGCAGCAGCACCTGGGTGAATTGCTGAACAGGGGTGAGCACCAGCACCTGGCCAACTTCCCGGTAACGGCGCTCCACGTGGCTGAAACCCTGGTAGGTGTTCAGTACCATCGGGTAGAACGCGGCAAGGGTGACGATCAGCACTTTGGAGAACTCGCCGTTGCCGAACCACATCGCAATCAGCGGGATCCAGCCAAGCATCGGCACCTGACGAATCGAGTGGAACAGCGGGCCGATCAAACGGTTGGATACGCTGGACAGTGCCATCAGCACCCCCAGCATCACGCCGAACACAATGCCCAGTAGCAAGCCACTGCTGGTGCGCGCCAGGCTTGCCAGCAGGTTGACCAGTAGTTCGCCGTTGCCGAGCATTTCCAACAACGCCGAGCCGATTGCCGATAACGGCACGAAGGCATAGGCCCCGGCAGCGTCCTGGCGTGAGGCGTATTCCCAGGCGAGCACCAGCAGCAGTGGCAGCAGCAGTCCTCGGGATTTTTTCAGTAAGGGCAGCATGTGAGGCTCCTAGCGGGTCTGCCAGCGAAACAGGCGCTGTTCGATACGGCGAAAGGCATAGTCGAGGGCAAACCCAATCACCCCGGTCACCACTACACCGACCATCACCACATCGATGCGCAGCATCTGCCGGGCCATCTCGATCATCTGCCCCAGCCCACTGTCGGCCGCCAGCAACTCAGTGGCCACCAGCACCACCCATGCACGGGTCAAGCTGATGCGAAAGCCGGTGATGATCGGCGGCGCGGCGGCGGGCAGAGCCACCAGGCGCACAAAGGTCGGCCAGCGCAAGCGGTACACGTCGGCCACTTCGAAGTAACTGCGCGGAATGCCGCGTACCCCTTCTCCTGCGGCGAGTGCCACCGGGAAGAACGCGGTTTTGGCGACGATAATGATCTTGAAGGTTTCATCAATGCCGAACAGCAGCACGAACATCGGTATCAACGCGATGCTGGGGATCTGGCGCAGGGTGTGGAACAGCGGCCCGCAGTACACCTCGACGTTCTTGGACAAGGCCATCAGCACGCCGAAGGCCAAGCCACACAGTGAACCAATGCCAAAGCCCAGGCCGAGCCGCGACAAGCTATTACCCAGGTGTTCGAGCAATTCGCCGCTGGCCAGCAGTTCTTCGAAGGTGTGCAGCACCTGGGCCGGTGGTACTAGCAGGTTGCGCGGGAAAATCCCGAGATGGGCCACCCACGTCCAGACGGCGAGCAAAGCCAGGGGCGAGATCAGCCAGGTGAGAGCGGTGAACAATCGATGGGTGCGCATGGCAAGTCTTTTTCAGCGAAGTACAACGTGTCCATCGCAAAACATGTGCCACAACCCAACCCATCTGTAGGAGCCCGGCTTGCCGGCGATGAGGCCCGTAAGATCAGCTCATGGCAAACGGGCAATTGGTGATGGGGTGCTGCTGGGGCAGCAGCCATTCAGCAGCCGCCTCAGAAGTCGTAGCTCACGCTGGTGTAATAAAACGCCCCCTGTGCGCCTTCCGGGCTGGTGATGGAGTATTTCGGTACCCCATACAACTGCGCACCATCGGATTTGTCAGGGTGGGTATCGAACAGATTGATCGCACCCACCGAGACTTTTACGCCCTTGTGGAAGGTATACGACAGGTCGAGATCGGTCACCCATTGCGGGCTGTAGGTTTGATCCAGGCTGGGATTGGTGGCATTGAGACTTTTCCATTCGCCATAGCGGCGCTGGGCCACGGTCAGGCCCCAGTTTTCATACAGCCAGTTGGCGCTCAGGGTCAGCTTGGTGTCCGGCGTGCCTTCCTCGATCAGGCCCTGTGTGTTGCGCCCGACAATCTGCGAACCCTTGATATTGCCCACATCGCGCAAGCCAGTGATGGTGGTGTCGGTCTTGGCAAAGCCGCCGCTCAGGTTCAGGCGACCCCACTGCTGCAGGTCCCACTGGTAATTGCCGGTCAACTCGATACCGTCGGTGCGGGTGTCGGCGACGTTGGTGTAGAACGCCGCGCTCTGGATATTGGCGTAGGGTGTACCGGCGAAGATCGGCGTGACCACGCTGGCGGGCAACTGGTCGGAAAGGGTGATGCGGTTGTCGATGTTGATGCGGTACGCGTCCACCGTGACCGAGGCATTTTCCAGTGGGCGCCAGACCAGGCCCAGGGAATAGTTGGTCGACTCCTCCGGCTTGAGCGCCTTGCCGCCAAGTGCCTGGGCTTCCGGGCTGTTGGCGCGCAACGTACGTTGTTGCACCTCGACGAAGTTGCCGCTGCCCGGTGGTTGCTCTACCACCTGCACACTGAACGAGGACATGCCGCTCTGCACCAACGAAGGCGCGCGATACCCGGTGCTCGCAGTGGCCCGTGCGGCGATCTGTGGAGTGAAGTCGTAGCGCAGGGACAGTTTGCCGTTGGTGGTGTCGCCAAAGTCCGAATAGTGCTCAGTACGCACCGCCACGCCGGCCTGGAATTTCTCGGTAACCTGGCCCTCGACGTCAATGTAGGCGCCCAGTACCTTGCGATCCAGCGAGGCAGCATCTACCTGGGTGATGCCTGAGTAATAACCTGGAATTCGGCGCCCGGTGATCGGGTCGGCCGTGTTGAACAGCGGGCCGTTCTGCCAGCCCGCCGCTTCACCCGCGCTCAGTTGATAGTTTTCCTTGCGCCAGGCCAGCCCGGCGGAGAGTGTCAGCGGCTTGAACAACAGGTCGGTGGGAAAGTCGCGCACCCAGTCCAGGGTCAAGTTGGTCTGGTCGTTTTCGCGCTCTCCGGTGTAGATCTTCGATGGGCTATTGGTGCCGTAGCTGGGGTTGATCGCATTGCGGTCGGTGGATTTAAGGGTGTTATTACCATGGTTGAGCGCCAGGTCGAATTTGCCCAGACGCTCGTTCTCCCAGCGCAGCCCGCCGGTCACCGCATAATCCTCCAGGCCGTAGCGGGTGATCGGCAAGCGGCCGTCCGGGTAGCGCGCCAACGCGTTACTGCCGTAGTTGTTACGCAAGGTGGTAGGCGGGTCGAAGAAACCTTCGGCGTCGGTGTTCTTGTGGGAGTAGGTGGCGAAGCCGTAGGCGGTCAGGCTCTCGCCGATGCCGACCTCGCTGTTGGCCACGAAGTTGTACTGGTCCGAGACATTGCCTGCACCCCAACGCCAGGTGCGGTAGCGGTTATTCTGCTCGCGGGGCGTGTTAACACTGGTATCTCCGGGGTAAAAGATCCGGTTGTCGGGGTTCGTGTCGCTGGCCGGGTCCTGGCTGCCGGCGTCGAAGCTCAAGGTCAGGAAGCCGTCGTTGGGCAGCGTGAAACCCTTCCAGCCGTTGAGCTTACGCTGCAGGCCATCGCCTTTGTCATAGCCGCCAAAGCGATAGCCCAGATTGCCGCCGTCGTCGTTTTCCTTGAGCACAATGTTGATTACCCCCGCGATGGCGTCGGAGCCATATTGGGCTGCGGCGCCGTCGCGCAGGATCTCTACGCGCTGGATCGCACTCAACGGAATCAGGCTCAAGTCCACCGCCGCCGCGCCACGCCCATTCACCAGGCTCTGACGGGTGATATTCGCGCTGCTGTGACGGCGCTTGCCGTTGACCAGCACCAGCACTTGGTCCGACGCCAAGCCACGCAGCGAAGCGCCCTGGGCGATGGAGCCGCCGAAGGCTCCTTGAGGTGATTGTGGGAAGTTGAACGACGGCGACAAGGCGGTGAGGGCGCCGGACAGATCGGTGGCGCCGGTTTGCTGCAATTGCTCGCCAGACAGTACGTCGACGGGTGCTGCGCTTTGCAGGGCGGTCAAGTCGCTGCGGCGGGTGCCTAGTACCACTACGGTGTCCAGGCGATCGTTTTTTGCAGTTGGCTGCGTATCGTCTGCCGCAAATACAGGCACGGCAAGGCTGCCCATGACCAGCGCAATGGCGCCGGCCAACGGAGTGCGTTGGAACATAAAAAGGTCCTTTCAGAATGTAGGAGCCCGGCTTGCCGGCTCCTACAGGGAGTGGAGGTGTGGTTGGGTTAGAAGCGGCTGGTCACGCTAAGGCCTACGGTGCGAGGGTCGCCGTAGGTGATCACGTACTGGCCCAAACCACCGTTCGGCCGGCCATGGACTTGGTAGCGGCGGTCGGTGAGGTTGTTGACGAAGCCGGTGACGCTGAGTTTTTCGTCGGTGCTGTACCAGGTCAGGCGACTGTTGGCCAAGGTGTAGTGAGGCTGGCTCAGGTCCTTGTCGGCGCTACTCTGGCGGTCGGCGAGGAAGTATTCCTTGTCGCGGAAACTCACATCCGCCCCCGCCACCAGCTTGCCGCCGATTTCCAGTGGGATGGTGTAGTCGCCGCCCAAGGACACCACATTACGCGGCGAGCGCACGAAGCTGTTGCCGCTATAGTCGCCGGTGACTGCGCCGGTGGTGGGGTTGGTGTTTTTGAAATCGGTGTATTCGCTGTCCAGGAACGAGATCGCTGCGCGCAGGTGCAAGTAGTCGGTGGGTTGGCCTTCCAGTTCCAGCTCGGCACCTTTGACCTTACCCTTGGCGCCGTTGGTCAAGGCGGTTGTCAGTACTCCGTTGTTAACCGTCAGCAGGTTCACCTGAATGTCCGAATAGTCGTAGTAGAAGATATTCGCGTTGGCGGTCAGGCGATGGTTGAACCACTCGGACTTCACGCCGAACTCATAGGCGTCGAGTTGTTCCGGGTCTACCGTGGTCAGTTGCGACAGGCTGGTGGACAACCCGGTGTTGAAACCGCCGGAACGGAAGCCATGGGCGTAGCGGAAAAACACGCGCACGTTGTCGTTGATGCGGTATTCCGGGGTCAGGTCGTAGGTCCAGGCTTCCCAGGTTTTATCCTCCTGGCGATTGCCGTTGCTGCCGGCGGCGGCTAGCGGGATCAATGGGCCGTTGGCGGTGGCGCGGGTCAACTGGGTCAGGCTGAGGTCGATGTCTTTCTTTTCCTGGGTCCAGCGCAGGCCACCGGTCACGCTGAAGTTGTCGGTGAAGTCGTAGGTCAGGTTGCCGAATAGCGCGTAGCTGTCAGTCTTATGGTCGTAGCTCAGGTCACGAAAATCCGTGGCGCCCCCAATCTGGTTCGAACCTGTGCCGTTGGGGGTCGGGCCGGGCTGGATAAAACGCCCGGCGGTGCTATCCAGATCTTCGTGGAAATAGTGCGCACCGGCCAGCCAGCGCAGGGTTTCCTGCTGGGGCGAGGCCAGGCGGATTTCCTGGGAATACTGAGCGTATTTGTTGTCTGCGGTGGAGGTCCCGTTGACCTCGTACGGCGTGTAGTCGCCGTCACTGCTGGACTGGCCGCGAATATAGTCATAGGCGCTGATGGACGTGAGGGTGTAGTCGCCCAGGTGCCAGTTGAGGGTCAGCGAAGTACCGTCGTGATTGAGCTTGGAATCGTCTTTCACATTGAGCTCGATATCGCGCCCGGCCGGCCGCTGGTAGCCCACGTTGTAATAGCGGCCCAGGGTCAGCGCACCGTTGGCGCCATCGCCCTTGAACTGGCGGCTGTGGATCTTCCACAGCGCGTCCAGGTCGTCGTTGAGCTGGGCGAAGAACTGCAGGCGCACGGCCTTTTTGTTCACGTCACCGTAGGTGTGATCGTCCACCAGGTTCTTCTGGAAACCGTCGCGCTCTTCGGAGTACAGCGAGATCCGCGCGGCGAGTTTCTCATCCACCAGGGCACCGCCGAGGGCGCCGCTGAGGATGCGTTCGTTCTTGCTGCCAAAGCCGATGGTGCCGAAACCGTCGGTGTCGAACGTCGGTTTCTTCGAGATGATATTTACCGCGCCGGCCGTGGTGTTCTTGCCGTAGAGCGTGCCCTGTGGCCCGCGCAGGATCTCGATGCGCTCCAGGTCCCACAGCGGGCCGCCACCGGCAATCGGTGCATTCAGGTACACGTCATCGGCATAAATGCCTACGGGGTAAACCGTGGCCGCACCAGTGTCGCCAGTGCCCAGCCCGCGGATGTACCAGCGCGGGCGACCGTCGCCGTCGGGATTCTTGGCCGAGGCGTTGGGAATGAAGGTGGTGATGTCGCCCATGTTACGTACGCCATCGGCGACGATGCTGGTGCCCTGGACCGCCGATACCGCCACCGGAACCTCTTGAAGGGTTTGCTCGCGGTGTTGCGCGGTGACGGTCACGGTCTTGAGTGACGGCTCGGTCTTGCTGGCGTCGTCTTCAGCGGCGTGCGTGCTGCCGGCGACGAGCAAAGCGAGCCAAAGGCCCTTGGTGATCGGATTGATTTTATGCATTGCAGTCTCCCCCGGAAAATATGTCCTTAAGGGGGGTAGAGCAGAGATCGTGCCAAGAGGATTTCAGTGTTGATACATGATCGTAAACTACTGATTTTAATTATAAAAAATATATATAAAGCTGAGTTTTATAACGCTTTCAAGAGGCGTGAAAACGACCTGCGGAGGATTCAGCAGAAAGTGCGCGCAGGGTGCTGCTGGAGCAGCAGGGAAAGTGTTGCCAGGCCAACACAGCTGGCACTGATCACACATTAATTGTAGGAGCCCGGCTTGCCGGCGATGGCGTTTTCACGGCTGCCATTGCCAGCAAGCCGGGCTCCTACAGGTAGGGTAGGGCTAAACAGCGACGCGCGAAGTGGAACCAATGACTTTTTCCAGCACGCTGAAGTCGATCCAGTCGCGCACATCGAAGCGGCGCGGGATGAAGTTCCAGCGGAACAGGAAGTCGGTGAAATCCTGCAACGCATCGATCGAGCGCGAGTCCAGCGTGGTCCGCAGTCGACGGTGCGCATCTTCACCATAGGCGGCCGTGACCCAGTATTCGCTGGTATTGAGTTCTTTGGCGAGAAAGCGCCGGGTTTCATCCGGGTTGGCCCAGGCCCATTGTTCGGTGCGCAGCACGGTATCGACGATTTTCACGCTGGCATCGAAATGCTCTTGCAGCAGGTTGATATCCACGGTAAGGGTGCGCGGCGTGCCGTTGTTGCTGCGGATCAACGGGTCCGGGTGCGAGCCGGTGTCTACCACGACATGCAAACCGAACTCATTGGCTAAGTGCACAGCGTGGGCGCCCTTGAGAAAGATCGCGTCGATATCGCCGCGCAGCAGGCCGATCAGTTCATTGTTGCGCCGGCTGAAGCGGCTGACCCCCAGTCCGATTTCGGGGCCATACACATAGGAGGTCTGGTGATCGCTGTAGGTCCCGCCATAGGGGTAGTCCACCAGCTCCACGTCCGACACGTTCAAACCTTCGAGTTTGAGCGCGTTTTCCAGGCCACGCAGGGCCTGGGCACGCGTGAAGTCGATCTGTACGTTGGCCCACTTGGGCAGACCGAAACGGCGGTTTTTCAGGTCGCGTACGTTCTTAACACCGCTCTCTGCGGTGGTCAGGATCAACTGCACCTCGTCGCTCCATGACAAGCCCAGTACGCGGGTTTCGACGCCACTGGCGTAGGCCCAGATCGCCGGGATATTGCCACCGTGACGCACCGAATTCTGCAGGTGATGGTCATAGTGGGCTTCGCGCACTTCCCGCTCGGTGGATTCGCGCAACGATTGGATATTGGTGCCAAAGGGTAGGAAGGCTTCGGCCAGTCGCCCGGACTGCACCGCGATGCCAAGCCCGGTGGGGACCGGGCTGTGGGTATACCAGAGAGTATCGAGTGGTTTGCTCATAAAATTCTTCGTTCAAATCCATGAAATGTTCGCACATTGCAGGAGCCCGGCTTGCTGGCGATGGCGCCCGTGAATGATGCAGTAATCATTAGGAGGCCATCGCTGGCAACCCAGCTCCTGCAGGGTTGGCGTTGTCGTTGAGCACAGTGTTCAACGGCCGTGCATCGATCCATTGACGCACATCGAAGCGCTGTGGAATAAAGCGCCAACGGTGCAAAAAGTTGGTGAAGTCCTGCAGGGCATCAATCGCCTGTTCATCCAGCTCGGTACGCAGGCGCAGGTGCGCGTCGTGGCCATAGGCGGCTGTCACCCAATACTCGCTGCTGTTGGTTTCCCGCGCCAGGTAACGGCGGGTGTCTTCCGGGTGGGTATGGGCCCACTGTTCGGCGCGCAGCACCGCGTCGAGGATGCCAGTGGCCACGTCAAAATGGTTCTCCAGCAGGTTCAGGTCTACCGCCAGCGTGCGTGGGGTGCCGTTGTTGCTGCGGATCAGTGGGTCGGGGTGGGCGCCTGTATCGATCACGATATGCAGGCCGAAATCATGGGCGTGCTGGGCGGCGCTGGCGCCCTTGAGGAAAATTGCATCCACCTCGCCGCGCAGCAGGCCGATCAGTTCCAGGTTGCGCGCGCTGACCTGGGTATTAACCGGCGTGCCGGCTACATTGCGCACGGCGCTGTCACTGAAGGTACCGCCGTAGCGGAAGTTGACAAGCTTCACATCGCCGACTTTTAAGCCTTCCAGCGACAGCGCGTTTTCCAGGCCGCGCAGGGCCTGGGCGCGGGTGAAGTCGATTTGAACGCCGGCCCAGTCCGGCAAGCCGAAGGTGCGGCCGTTGAGGTCCTTGACGGTCTTGATGCCGCTGTCCGGGCGGGTCAGGATCAGTTGCACTTCATCCGCCCAGGACAAGCCGATCACCCGGGTTTCGCGGCCTTGGGCGCGGGCCCAGATCGCCGGGATATTGCCGCCATGGCGCACCGAGTTCTGCAAGGTGTGGTCGAAGTGCGACTCGCGCACGGCCTTGTCATTCGATTCGCGCAGGGACTGCACCTCGGTGCCCAAGGCGCCGACGGTGTCTTGCAACCAGCCCTTTTGTACGGCGATGCCCAGCCCGGTTGGCACAGGACAACGGGTATACCAGAGAGTGTCGAGGGGTTGTGTCATCAGAGGTTCTCCCCCAGCGCTTAGGCGCTGGCTTTCAAAGGTTGGATCGCCGGGCGTTGGTGCACCAGCGGCAATACTTCCTGGCCAATGCGCAAGGCTTCCTCAAGGTGCGGGTTGCCGGCAAGGATAAAGGTCGAGAAGCCAGCGTCGCGGTATTCCACCAGGCGCTCGGCGATGTTTTCGTGGCTGCCCACCAGGCCGACGGTGGGTCCCGGCTTGGCCTTGGCGAAACCAGCCCAGAGGTTGGGGCCGATGGTCAGGTCGTCGAAGCGGTCGACGTTCTGGTGATAGGCGGTCTGCCGCGCGCCGCCGACTGAATCCGAACCGCTGGTAAAACCTTTGGCAACCGTACTGGTCTTGCCTTCGAGTTTGTCGAATTGGCGTCGCAGGTCTTTCCAGGCCAGCTCTTCGGTCTCACGGGCGAACAGGTCGACCCGCAGGCCGAAACGTACCGTGCGCCCTTGTTTGTCAGCCAACTCGCGTACGCGCTCGATATGCGGCTTGAGCTTGTCGATGGGCTCGGCCCAATTCAGGTACACGTCGGCGTGTTTGGCGGCAACGCCCAACGCAGCATCGGAGAATCCGGAGAAATAAACTCCTGGCTTGCGCTCATGACGCAGGCCGGTGGGCAGGGCACCGTTTTCCAGTTGGTAGATCTCACCGTCGTAGGAGAATTTTTCGTTCTTCCACAGGCCCTGGATGATGTCCAGGAATTCGCCGGTGCGCTTGTAGCGCAGGTCATGTTCGAGGAAATCACCATTGGCGCGCTGGCTCGCGGGGTTACCTCCGGTGATGATGTTCCACTCCAGGCGGCCACGGCTGAGGTTCTGCAGAATCGCGGCTTGCTGCGCGGCGTAGGCGGGCAGGGTCCAGGTGGCTTGGAAGGCGATCAGGAACTTGATGCGCCGGGTTTCGCGGGCCAGCGCTGCAGCGGCGATCCAGGGCTCGGGGCCAGTGGGCAGCAGGGCACCTTCAAAACCTGCAAGTTCGGCGGCCTTGGCCACTTGGGCGATGTAGTCGATGTAGGTGAAGTCATCCGGCTCGCCGTTGGGTAATCGCCCCGGGGCGATATTGCCAGGCCGGTAGTCGGGGTTGCCACGGTTGTGTTTGTCGGTGGTCAGTTGCGGACCGTCGGTGCCCAACGGCAGGCGCCAGAAAAATTCAGTGCTCATGGGTGCTCCTGATTTGAGTCGTGCAAGGGGCGCAGACCTGATGCGCAAGGTCTGTGCAACGTGCATGCCATGGGCGCTTCGGCCAGTGGCTACGGGGGCAACCGCACTTCAGAAGGAGAGGGCTGCTGCTGTAGCAGCAGCCTCCCAGCAACCAATGCTGGACGCGCAACATATGCTTTCAGGGGGCCGGCAAGCCGGCTTCTACAGGGCGATGGCGTCAGGTTGATGGGCGCTGCGCAGGTAGGTGTGGTACAGCGCTGCGTAGGGCCCGACCTGTCCGATCAATTGCTGGTGTGGCCCCAGTTCCACCACTTGGCCGTGGCGTACCACGGCAATCCGGTCGGCATCCCGAATTGTTGCCAGGCGGTGGGCGATGATGATTGCCGTGCGCCCCTCACACAGGCGTCGCAAGGCCCGTTGGATACGCCGTTCGGTATGAATATCGACCGCCGACGTCGCCTCATCCAGAACCAGCACCGCCGGGTCCGCCAGGTACGCGCGCACCAGGCACACCAGTTGCCGCTGGCCATGGCTCAGATGATCCCCCAGCGGCCCTACTTCAGTGTGGTATTGATGGGGCAGGCGTTCCAGAACTTCATCGGCGCCCAGTTCACGGGCAGCGGCGACCAGCGTTGCATCATCGGCATGGGGCGCGGCCAGGCGCAGGTTGTCGAGGATGCTGCCGCTGAACAGTACATTGTCCTGCAACACCACGCCCACATGGCGACGCAAGGTGTGTTGCGCCAGGTCGCGCACATTGATGCCGTCGAGTCGCACGGCGCCGGCTTGGACTTCGTAGAAGCGTGTCAGCAGTTGCACCAAGGTACTTTTGCCGTGGCCGGACGGGCCGACGATCGCCAGCACTTCTCCGGCTGGAATATGCAGGCTCAAGCCTTTGATTACGGGCGCCTGACCATAACCGAACTCCACTTGGTCAAACTGCACTTCTCCACGGGCGCGCTCCAATGCGCGGGGGGTAGCGCTGTCGACGATCTGCGGGCGCGTGTCAAGCAACAGGAAGATCCGCTGGGCCGACGCCGAACCCGTGGCGTAGCGTTCAAACAGGTCCGACAGCTCCTGCAATGGCCCCAGGAACAGAAACACGTAGAACAGGCTTTCTGCCACCTGGCCGACACTGACTTCACCCGCCGCCAACCCATACGCACCCACCAGCAATAACAGCGCGATGCCTGCTGAACTGAGCAGTGCGGTAAACGGTGCAAACCACGACGAGCGCAAACTGCCGCGAATCAGCGCATGGTTGAAATCATCCAGCAGCACGCGATAGCGCTGCAGGTTCGGCGCCTCCTGGGCGCACTGTTGCAGCAAGCGCGCACCGCTGACACTTTCCACCAAGTGCGCAGTAAAGCGGCTGCGGTTCTCCGCGACCTTAGCCCAGTTGCGCTGGGAAATACGCTTGAAGCTCCATGTCGCGAGCACCAGCAATGGCACCGTCGCTACCAGGCTGAGGAAGAACCGTGGGTCGATGCGCCAGAGCATTACCGAGGCCAGGCCGCAGCGCAGCACGGCGCCCAGCAGTTCCGGCGGGCCTTGGATCACCAGCGGTTCGAGGGCGTCGACATCGCGGTCGACCCGGGAAATGATGCGCCCTGCACGAGTCTGGTCGAAGTAGCTCACGCTCAGGTTCTGCACATGGGCAAACACCTGCACGCGCAAGGCATTCAACACGCGGATCGCCGCGCCGCCGGCAACAAACTGCGAGACCCCGGCCAGCAGGAAACGCGCCAGCCAACTTGTCGCCAGGCCCAGGCCCAGCCATAGCACCAGGCGTTCATCCAGCAGCCAATGATCGGCTTGCCGGATCAGTCCTCGGTCCAGCAGCTCGCGCACAAACCAGGGCCGCAGGAACACGGTGAACACCAGTAGGATCTCAATGCCGATAACAGCCGCAATCTGCCGACGGATCGGTCGCAGTAACGGCAGCAAGCGTTTGAACATGCCACGATCGAGGGCCTTTTTCGCCAGCATTTCTTCGATTTCGATATCGCTCAAGGCTTTGCCTGGCAGCGGGTTAGCCATGGTCTATCCCCAGCAGGTCGCGGTAGTGCGCATTGGTTGATTGCAGTTCAGCATGGGTGCCTTGGGCGGTGATCCTGCCGTCATCCAGCATCAGCACGCGGTCAGCCAGCAGGATGGTCGAGAGCTTGCTGGAGATCACCAGCACCGTGGTGTCGCGCAGGTGTCCAAGGTTGTGCAGCACCTGGCGCTCGCTGATGGCGTCGAGGGCGCTGGTGGCGTCGTCCAGGCACAGGATGTCGGGTTTTCCGAGCAGCGCGCGGGCCAGGCACAGGCGTTGGCGCTGGCCGCCGGATAAGGTCACGCCCCTATCGCCGAGAGGGGTTTCAAGGCCCAGGGGCAGGCGCTGCAGGACATCTTCAGCAGCGGCTTGATGCAACGCTTCGCGCAGTTCTTCGTCAGTGGCATTAGGCGCGGTCAGGCGCAGGTTGGCCGCCAGGCTGCCGGCAAACAGGAAACTCTCCTGGGGTACCACATGCACTCGCTGACGCAGCGGGCCCAGTTGCAGGTTACGGATGTCATGCCAGCCGTCGTTGTCCGAACCGAGCAACAGGCGCCCGGCGGTTACATCGGTCAGGCGTGGCAGTAAGCTGGCGAGCAGGCTCTTACCGGTACCAGTTGCGCCCACCAGCGCGACGATTTCACCCGGCTGCAATGTCAGCGAACAGCCGTGCAAAATGTCGCGGCCACCACCGGGCGCGGTCACGCTGACCTGTTCCAGCTTCAGTCCCAGCGAGCTGGCGGGTAGGGTGGCAGCACCGCTGCGGATCGCGGCCGGAGCGTCCAGCAGTTGCCAGATGCGTTCGGCACTGGCGCGAGCATCGGCGAAGGTCTGCATCACCCGGCCAATGCCTTCGATACGAAACACCAGGGTGGTGGCGATCAGCAGCGAAGTGACCAATTCGCCGATGCCCAGTTGACCGGTCGCCACCAGGTGCGCGCCGTATACCAGGATCCACACGTGACCCAGCGCCACTACCGCCTGGGGCAGCGGAATACGTGAGCTGGAATAAGCCAGGGCTTGGCGCGCCAACGCAGCAAACACCGCCACCTGATCGGCAAAGCCCTGGATACGCCGCTGCTCCAGGGCGAACGACTTGATCACCCGCACGCCGCCAATGCCTTCGCTCAGGTCTTGGTTGACCCGGTCATAGGCGCTGCCGACCGCGTGATCCAGGCTCACCAGCTGTTCGGTCTGGCGCACGAAAATCGCCAAGCCGGTCACCGTCAGCAACAGCGGCACCAACCCCAGCAGAGGGTTGTACCAGCTCAGCAGGCCAACCGTGGCCAGCACCACCAGCGGTGTCTCTACCAACTGCCGCCAGAAAGTGATCAATGCGTCGCGCACTTTGTCGGCATCACGGGTGGTGCGGGTGATCATTTCACCCATGCCGTGCTGCCAGTGATAGCCCAGGTGCAGGCTTTGCACCTGGGCCAGGATGCGTTCGCGCAGGCGCGTCAGCAGTTCCTGGCTGATCACCAGCGACAACACGCTGGCGATGTATTGCAGCACGCCACGGCCCAGGGCCACGGCCAGCATCAGGCCCAGCCAGTACCAGCCAAGGCCGGCATCCAGGCTGCCGTCGCCGAGGCGTACCACGGCACGCCCGGCGCTCACGTCATTGACTGCATGGCCGATCAGCCATTGCTGCCAGACCAGGCCTAGGTTGATGGCCACGTACAGCGCCGCCACCAGGGTGAATCGCCAGGGCATTTCCCTATAGATCGCCAGGCTGCGTAGAAGAGGGTGTCGTTCGATCATGAAAAGCTCATTGGCATAAACGGCGTGTAAGGGCACACACAAAACCCTACGGTGATTTATTTGCGTGTAGCGCCTTGGGTTTCCTTGGCGTTGAGGATCGCGGTGTATTCGCCGGGGTCCACGCCATTGAGGTAGTAGTTGCCCACATGGTGCAGGCGCCAGCGGATCGGGTCGTGGGTGGTGTGCACCCGGGCATTGCGCCAGAAGCGGTCGAGGTTCCATTTGCTCAGCGATGAACTGGCCCCCAGCAGCGAGAAGATATCGCTGGAGATCTTCAGCGAGGCGCTGTCCGAATGGGCACGGGCAGTGGCCACCGAAAGGATCAGCTCGTCTTGCAGCTCTTTGTTTTCCAGGTCTTGCTCATGGTGGTCAAATATCCGTGCCGCATCGCGCAGCAGGGATTCAGCGGCGCGCAGGGCCACGGCGTATTCGCCAATCTGTTTGATGATGTGCGGCTCCTCATTGGCATGGTCTACGCCGCTTTCTACCCAAGGCCGAGCGTTGTGCTTGAGGTAGTCGACGGCCGCCGACAACGCGCCGGCCGCGATGCCCGTATCAATGGCCGCGTGAAGGATCTGCGGGAAGGTCAACCCGGTACGCTTCATTGGGCCCTTGCGGCGTGAAACAAAATCCTCATCCAGCACGATATTGTCGAAGTTCACCGTGCCACTCACCGAGTTGTTCTGGCCGAAGGCGTCCCAGTCGTCCACCAGGGTCAGGCCTGGCGTGTTGCGGTTGAGCAGTACGCCGGCACCGCCGTCATCCGAGGCGGCCGTGAGGGAGATCCATTCGGCCAGGTAAGAGCCCGTGGAGTAAAACTTGCTGCCATTGAGTACCAGGGCGCCGTCCTCGCGGCGTTCGACGCGGGTCTTGAGGGCGAACTTGTTCTTGCCGCCTACCTCGGCCAGGGCATTGCCGAAACGCTTGCCAGCCAGGACATCGCTGACCAGCCGATCGCGTACTGCGTCCGGGTAACCGTTGAAAATCCCGCGCAGCATCACATTGTGGATTTGCAGCAATTGCCCGACGCCGCCGTCGGCCATCGAAATGATGCGCACGGTTTCGACGATGGTCTGCACCGATGCGCCCAGGCCGCCGAAGGCCTTAGGTACACCGATGGCGGTGATGCCGCTTTCGGACAGCAATTGCGCCTGGCGCCAGGGCAGTTGGCCATTTTGCTGGGTGTCGGCGGCAATGCTGGCGATCTCCACGGCGATTTCTCTGGCGGCGTCGATGGCCTCGGTTTCGCTGTGCAGGTGGCGGGCGGGCGCCTGTTCATACGTTGTCATTCATTCATCCTTTGGTTTGCCCCGTTCCTCTATGGCTGTGCGTCATCGTTGACGAACATCGCCGGCAAGCCGGCTCCTGCGGGGAGGTTGGTGTTGGGAGGGCTTGAGCAAGTTCTGCGCCAACGAGCAAAACCCTGCTGTATGGGGGAAGGGGCGCGCCGGTTTGCTGCTGGGGAAGCAGCGTCGTGAAACGGCTGCTGGAAGAGCAGCAGTGCTGTTGGCAGGCCAGCAGTCGCGTTTGGATGTTTGTTTCGATGCCCTTGTAAACCGGGGCTTTGAGCGATTGGCACGCCCTCTGCAATACCCCCTTCACTGACTTGCCCAATTTAATGGAGCTGCCCATGACCCTTTCCGCTGTCCTGCCCACGCCTGAGCTTGAGCAGATCTGGTTTACCCGTTGCCCGGTGCCGACTGCGTCCGGCATCGCCTACAAGCTGGGCTGGTTGAGCGAGGAGTTCGCCCCCGACGGCCTGCCGGTGTCCACCTTGCAGGAGGCGCGTCAGTTGGGCCGGCACCACTACGATCACGATTTGCCGGGGCTGTTTCGCGAAGGCGGCAACGTCCCTGCATTGGCCGCACGTGCTGCGGGTGCGCCGAGCCGCTTGATCGGTCTGACCTGGGTCGAGGAATGGCAGACCATCTTGGTCCGCCCGGACTCCGGCATCACCCGTCCCGCAGACCTGAGGGGCAAGCGCCTAGCCCTGCCAGCCTGGGGTGAAAACCGTCCCGGCAGCATCGCTCGCGCCATGAGCCTGCATGGTTATAAGGGCGCATTGAGCCTGGCCGAACTGGGGTTTGATGATGTGGAGCTGGTGGAAGTGGCATTGCAGGACCAGGAACAAGCGCCTGACCCGCAGCAAGGTTTGCAGCGCTTGTGGTCCGGCCTGGATTACCTGGTGCGTGGAGAGGTGGATGCGGTTTACGTCAAGGGCGCTTCGGCGGCCGACGCCGCACGCCGCCTGGGGCTGGTGGTGGGGATCGACCTGGACCTGATCGCTGAGCCGCGCTACCGCATCAACAACGGCACGCCGCGTCCGATCACCGTTCACCAGAGCCTGCTGGACAACCACTTTGATCTGGTGGTGCGCTTTCTTGCGCAAACCCTCAGCGCCGCCGATTGGGCGGCCAACAACCGCGACAGCCTGAACGCCATTCTAGAAGAAGAAACTCGTGCCGGCAGTGCCGGTGTGGCCGAGGCTTATCGCGGTGATTTCCACACCACCCTGGCGCCGGATTTGTCTGCCCAGCGCCTGGAATTCCTCGATATCCAGAAAGATTTCCTCTACCTGCACGGCTTCCTGGAGCGCGATTTTGCCATCGCCGACTGGGTCGACCCGCGCCCCCTGCAAGCTGCCCATGAACTGTTGGCCAAGCGCCGCGCCTGAATCCGGAGAATCCCCATGACTGCCATTGCCCACACACAACCGATCAGCCAGGAACTGCAAACCTTTATCGACAAGGTCCTGCTGGAAGCTGAAGAAGCCTTCACCGTGTTCCGTGAAACAAACACCATCACCGCCGCTGGGACCGTCGGCTTTATCGAGCGCGTACCTGGCCAGGAACTGTTGGTATCGGTGAACTACGCAGGCCCGTGGAACTACCGCAAGCCGCTGCAAGCCACGGTTACCGACTTTGCCGGCAACGTGGTTTTTGGCAAGGGCAAGGGCGGCCTGGGGCGCTACACCAAGCTGTTCCAGCAACACCCGGATGTGACCACCGTGTCCCACGTGCACTCGCCGTACCTGGGCGCCTGGGCCCAGACCCACCGCACCTTGCCATTCCATTACGTGCCGGTGCAGCGCTACCAGTTGGCCCGTGAGCTGCCGGTGTATATCGACCGTCGCCAACAGGAAGTGGACTTTATCCTCGACAAGATCGCCGAGAACCCCTTCAACCTGGCGATCCTGGAGGCCAATGGCGGCTCCACCGTGTGGGGCAAGCAAGGCCTGCGCGCCACCGCCGAATTCATCCTGTTGCTGGAGGAGGGCGCACAACTGCAATTGCTTGCCGATGCGCTCGGTGGCTCACGGGCCTACGGGCCGGGCGTGTTGACCCAGCAATGGAAAATGAGCGGCCTGTTCGAACAAGCCACGGCACAGGGCCTGGTCCCGGCCATCGACCGCCGCTAACGCCTTACCAGCTCCCACAGGGTTCTCTATTTCAAGGATGTTTTTTATGGCTGTAAAAATTCTTTGGTACTTGACCACGCCCGATGGCCCGTACCCATGGGAGCCGGAAGGCCGTTGGAACACTGATTTCCAGCACCTCAAGCAGCTCGCCGTGGCCAGTGATCGCCTGGGCTACTACGGTTCGCTGCTCGGTTCCAGCCCCAATGAAAGCCTGGCGGTGGCCGCGTCGTTGATCGACGCCACCCAGCGCCTGCGTTTTCTGGTGGCGCAGCACCCGGGCGAGTTATCGCCAGCGGTGTTGGCCAAGTGGGCGCTGACCTTCGACCAGTTCTCCAATGGCCGTCTGCTGTTCAACGTGGTCAATGGCAATGACGCGGGCCTGGCGACACTTGGGGTGCACTACCCGCATGACGAGCGGTACGCCTTCAGCCTGGAATACTGGCGGGCGTTCCAGGGCTTCTATGCCGGCGACACGCGAGGCTATGACGGTGAGTACATCAAGCTCGCGCCGCGTTCGCCGGGCGCAGCCAACCATCCACTGGGCGGCTGGCATCCGCCTTACCAGAAGCCGGGCATCCCGTTGTGGGGCGCCGGAACCTCAGGGCCCGGCGTCGAGCATTCGGTGCAATTGCTCGACGTGTATCTGAGCTTCGCCAACACTCCGCCAAAACTCGGCGACAAGTTTCGCAAAGTCGCCGCTGAAGCGGCGAAGATCGGTCGCGAACTGACCTTCGGCACACGCCTGCAAATCATCGTGCGCGAGACCGAGGAAGAAGCCTGGGCCCACGCCGAAAGACTCCTGCAACGCACCTCGCTGCAAACTGCGCGCAACGCCATCGAGCGCCAGTTGCCGGCCGGTGTGAGCCTGGAAGATTTCCACAGCGACGACCCACAGACCCAGCGTAACGTCGAGACCATTCGCGCCGGGCGTTTGCCGACCGCGCGTGAGCTGGAGATCTATCCTAACGTATGGCTTGGCCCGAGCCTGTTCGGCTTCAATATCCTCGGGCCGGCCGCTGGTACCTACTTGGTGGGCAGCGCGGAACAGGTCGCCGAGCGCATCCGCGAATACGAAGCCCAGGGCACTTCCTCGTTCATTCTGTCTGGCTTCCCGCTGATCGATGAAGCGCACCGCGTGGCCGACCTGCTGTTCCCGCTGCTGGACCTGGACCACGGCTTTGAAGCGCCGCGTCTGGGTGTCAGCCAAAAGTCGCCGCAGCGCCAAGAGGCTTGAACCATGAGTGATGGATTTTCTCGCCGGGTGTTTCTCGGCAACAGCTTGGCCATCGGCGGTGGTTTGCTGTTGGGCGGCTGCGACAGCGGCACGACGACTCAGGGTGCCGCCGTACTGAGCGGTAAGCCCGTCAGCGGTGGGCGCCTGCGCATTGGCATTATCGATGGCGATCAGTCTGGCAACCTGGATGCCCATAAACCGGTGGGCGGCGGGATCATTCGTGGCTGGGCGCTGTACAGCAAGTTCTGGGAATGGAACACCGATGTCAGCACACGCCTGGCCCTGGCCGAGTTCGCCGAACCGAATGCCGATGCGAGTGCCTGGACCATCCGCATCAAGCCGGACCTGGAGTTTCACCATGGCAAGACCATCGGCGCTGACGACATGCTGTTTTCGTTGTTGCGCCTTACCGATCCCAAGCTGGCATCGCCGTTTGCCGGCCTGGTCGGTGCCATTGATCGCAATGCCTTACGCAAGCTGGATGAGCGCACCATCGAAATCCGCTTCAAGCAAGGCCAGAGCTTCTTCCCTCTGGATGAAACCCTGATCAGCTTTGGCGGCATCGTCCCCACCGACTATGACCCCATCACCAATCCGGTAGGTGCCGGCCCTTATAGGCTCAAGCGTTTCGTACCCGGCCAGCGCTCGTTGTACACGCGGTTTGAGAATTACTACAAACCCGGCCAGCCTTATGCCGATGAGCTGGAAATCATCGAGTTCAAGGACCAGGTCTCCCGTGTTGCTGCGTTGCGCGCCGGACAGATCGATGTGGCCAGCGGTGTGCAGGCCGAGCACAGTGCGTTGCTCAAGGCCGACTCACGCTTGTCGTTGTGCGTGTCGCCAAGCACTTCGTTTACCGGTTTCAATCTCAACCTGGCCAAGCCGCCCTTCGATGATGTGCGGGTGCGCCAGGCGTTTCGCTTGCTGGCGGATCGGCAAGAGCTGGTGGACCGGGGCCTTAACGGTTTCGGTCGCATTGCCAATGACCTGTATTCACCTCACGATCCCACCTACAACCATGCGATTGCCCAGCGGCCGTATGATCTGGAGCAGGCCCGCTCGCTGCTGCGTCAGGCCGGGCAGACGGATTTGCGCGTGGAACTGACCACCACGCCTGGGCCCGGTGTGAACGCCGCGCTGGTGTTTGCCCAGCAAGCGAAAAAGGCCGGTGTCGAGATACGCGTGACCCAAGTGGATGGCGCTGTGTTCAACGGCCCGCAGCGTGAGCAGTGGCAAGTGTCGCCGGGTTCTACGCCGGCCCGGGGTTTCCTGGCCTCGGCACTGCACAACGACGCGCCGTTGGCGATCTACAACCGCAGCAACTTCCATGACCCGCGTTTTGATGACCTCTACCGTGAGGCCCTTGCGCAGCCAGAGCTGGAGTTGCGTAAAGGCCTGGTACACGAGGCCCAGCAGATTCAACACGAGCGCGGCGGATTGCTGATTTGGGGCTTCAACGATGTGCTGGACGCCGCCTCGGTCAAGGTCGGCGGTTTGGCGCCAGAGCAGACCACCTTCGCTTCCTGGCGTTTTGACGAACTGTGGTTGAAGCATGCTTGAGCCTGCCAATCCTCCACGCACGCCTGCTTGGTTGTCATGGTTTATCGGGCGCCTGGGTTACGGCCTGCTGACGGCCTGGGTTATCAGCCTGGTGGTGTTCATCGCCACCCAGGCCCTGCCATCCGACCCCGCGCGGGTGATCCTCGGCCCGGACGCGCCGCTGGAAAGCATCCTTACCCTGCAACACCAGTTGGGGCTCGACCAGCCAATCCTGTGGCAATACCTGCGCTGGCTCGGCAGCGTCTTGTGCGGGGACCTCGGGATTTCCCTGGACTCCAACGCGCCGGTCAGCCATATCCTGTGGGGGCGTTTTGGCTACACACTGGCGTTGCTGGTCGGGGTGATTACCGTGGTAGTACCTGGCGCACTGGCCCTTGGCGTGGCCCTGGCATTGCGGCGCGACAGCTGGCTGGATCGTTGGAGCCTGTCGTTGCTGATCTTTCTAAAAGCCACGCCGGGGTTTCTGTTGGCGATTGGCCTGGTATTGCTGTTTTCCATGCCGCACATGGATTTCTTACCTGCGGTATCGATCCTGGATCCCGACCTGTCGCTGCTGCGCCAACTCAAGTCCCTGGTATTGCCGATAATCGCCTTGAGCCTCACTGCATTGCCGTACCTCACGCGCATGGTAAGGGCCGCTGTGATCGAGGCGCAGGAGTCCGATTACGTGATTGCCGCCAGGCTACGCGGCATTGCGCAGCGGCGGATTGTCTGGTGCCACACGTTGCCCAATGCGCTGGTACCGGCGATCCAGGGTGTGGCGCTGACCTTGCGTACGTTGATCGGAGGCGCCGTGCTGGCGGAAGTTATCTTCAGCTATCCCGGTATCGGCACCGCGCTGAACGCCGCGATCCAGATGCGCGACCTGCCGATGATCCAGGCGATTGTGCTGGTGATCACCCTCGCGGTGGTGCTGATCAACCTACTGGCCGACCTATTGACCGTGCTGCTTACACCCAAGCTGCGCACCGCACGGCGGGTGACCCTGATTCAACGCAACCGGAGGGGAATAACCCCGTGGTGGCGCCGCTCCCGAGGTGATGCATGAGTGCCCGTCGATGGTTGGCCGAACCACAAACACGTAAGGGGGCATTGATCACTCTGCTGGTGGTGGGCGTGGCGCTGTTCGGGCCTTGGTTGGCACCTCACGGGTCGACGGACATGGTCGGTCCTGTCTACGGCGCGCCTGCAGGTGATGCGTGGCTGGGGTATGACTTCCTGGGGCATGACGTGCTGTCGCGGTTGCTCAGTGGTGGTTTGTCGGTGCTGTGGATGTCGGTCGCAGCCGCCAGTATTGCACTGGCGGCGGGCACTACATTGGGGTTGCTGGCGGGGTTGTCGCGTCGGCGCCTGGATCAGTTTATTACCTGGTCGGCGGATGTGTCCCAGGCGTTTCCCGACCTGATTCTGGTGCTGCTGATTGTGTCCATGTTGGGGCGCGCACCGTGGTTGATCGTGCTGACAGTCTCCATCGCCTTTATACCGGGCGTTATACGTTTAGCGCGGGCGAGTGCGGTAGCAGTTGCAGGTCAGGAGTTCGTTGAAGCGGCGCAAATGATGGGCTATTCGCGACGCCGAATTCTGTTCAAGGAGATCCTGCCGAACATCCTCACACCGCTGCTGGTGCATTTCGGCAACATGCTGACCTGGGGCGTGGGCATGTTGTCGGGCCTGAGTTTTCTTGGCTACGGCGTGGCGCCACCCACCGCTGACTGGGGGCTGATGATCAATGAAAACCAGGCCGGCCTGCTGGTGCAACCCTGGGCCGTATTGGCTCCGGCGTTGCTGATCGGTGTGTTTGCCTACGGCACCAATATTTTGGCTGAAGGCATCGGCCGCAGCAGCGCAAGGCTGGGAGACAAACAATCATGAATGCGATGACCGAAATCGACGCCGGGGTGTTGCAGGTCCGCGACCTGCGGGTGGAATTGCCGGGGCAGGTGGATGTGGTGTCGGGCATCTCGTTCGGCCTGGCTGCCGGGGAAATTCTCGGTTTGGTGGGTGAGTCGGGCTCGGGCAAGACCACCTTGGCGACTGCGTTGCTGGCACATGCCCGGCGCGGTGCACGGATTGTCGGCGGGCAGGCGCACGTAGGTGACCAGGCATTGTTGAGCCTGGAAGGCGAAGCCTTGCGCCGTGCCCGTGGCAGCCTGATCGGTTATGTCGCCCAGGACCCGGCCACCGCGCTCAATCCGGCACTGCGCATCGGCCACCTGTTGCGTGAAACCCTGGCGGCGCATCCTTCTGGGCTTGACCGCGAGGCGCAACAGCAGCGCATCATCGAGACCCTGCGTGACGTCGGATTGCCGGACGATCACGGGTTTCTACGGCGTTTTTCCCATCAACTATCCGGCGGCCAACAGCAACGGGTGATGCTGGCGCTGGCTTTTGTGCTACGCCCGCGCCTGATCGTGCTGGACGAGCCGACCACTGCGCTGGACGTCAGCACCCAGGCGCATATCCTCGCCACGCTGCGTCGGCTGTGCAAAAGCCAGGGCGTAGCGGCGGTGTATGTGTCCCACGACCTGGCGGTGATCAAGGACCTGGTGGACCGGGTGATGGTGATGTACGCCGGGCGCATCGTTGAAACGGCGACGCGGGATGAGTTGTTCAGTCGACCGTCCCATCCCTATACCCGAGGGTTGCTGGCGGCGATTCCGGATGTGGCGGGACGGCGCGAATTGAAGGCGATTGCCGGGCATGCACCGGCGCCGGGGCGTAGGCCCCAGGGGTGCAGTTTCGGGCCGCGTTGTGAGCGGTTTACGGCTGGGTGCGCGGTGGTTGAGCCGGTATTGCAGATGAACGCGGCCGGTCGTGGGGTGGCTTGCCTGGCGCCTCACGATCAGGCGTTACAGCTCAAGGCGCTGGAGCCAATTGCTGCCTTGAAGGGGCGGGTAGAGCTGCCACTGTTGTCGGTCAGTGGCTTGAACGTCGCCTATGACCGGCAGGTGTTGTTCGATGTCTCGTTGCAGGTGCAACCGGGTGAATGCCTGGCGATTGTGGGGGAGTCGGGCTCGGGCAAGACCAGCCTGGCGCGGGCTATTGCTGGCCTTGGGGAGAATGTCGAAGGTGCACTGGACTACGCCGGCCGGCATTTACCGTTGCACGCCCGCCAGCGCGATGCAGGCCTGCGCCACCAGATTCAATACATCTTCCAGAATCCATATCGCGCGTTGAACCCACGGCAAACCGTGTACCAGACTCTGAGCGCGCCACTGGCGCATTTCTTCGGCGTGCAAGGGGCGCCAGCACGGGAACGAGTGGAAGCCGTGCTCAAGCGTGTGTCACTGCCGGAATCAGTCGCCGGCCTCTATCCCCACAGCCTGTCAGGTGGTGAACGCCAGCGAGTGGCTATCGCCCGTGCGCTGTTGTGCGAGCCCAGGTTGCTGATCTGCGATGAAATCACCTCGGCATTGGACGTATCGGTACAGGCGTCGATCCTGGACCTGCTGCGTCAGCTACAGCGTGAAGGTTTGACGATGTTATTCGTCACCCACGACCTGGGCGTGGTGCGCGCGATTGCCGATCGGGTGCTGGTGTTGAAGGTCGGAAGGGTGGTGGAGCAGGGGGCTGTTGATGATGTTTTGGATCAACCACAGGCGGCATATACGCGCACGTTGCTGGAGCATTCGCCATCGTTGGGGTGAATGGCTCCGCTGCACAGTGATCGCCGGCAATCAGGCCCCTACAGGTACACAAAGCCCTTGTAGGAGCCGCCTTGACGGCGATGGCATCCGCCGTCGTTAAGCAATTTTCGCCTTGCGCCGCAACGCCTCTTCACGCACTGCGGGGATAATCCACCGCCCATAATCCACGGTGTCGTACAGCGGGTCATAACCGCGATTCAAGAACGTGGTAACGCCCAGGTCCACATAATCCAACAGCGCCTGCGCCACCGTTTCCGGCGTACCCACCAGCGCGGTGGTATCGCCATAAGCGCCCACTGCTGTCGCCGTCGGCATCCACAGCGCGCGATCATGACGATCACCCAGCGCCGCCGCGGCTAACAGACGTTCGGAGCCGGTGCCCTTGATCCGCTTCTGCCACGGACTGCCCGCCGCAAACTGTGGATTGGCCTTGATCTGCTCCAGGATATGCTCGGCGCGTTGCCAGGCTAATTCCTCTGTTGCCCCCAAAATCAGCCGCACCGACAAACTGACCCGTGGCGCTTCAACACCCGCTATTAATGCTGCCGCCTTCAGCTTGGCAATTTGCTCAGCCACGCCGCTTAACGGCTCGCCCCACAGCGCATACAGGTCCGCATGCTTCACCGCGATCTGATAGGCAATGTCGGAAGAGCCGCCAAACGAGATTGGAATATGCGCCTGTTGCAACGGTTTGACCGGTGAAAACGCACCCTTGATGTTGAAGTACTCACCTTCGAAATCGAACGGCTCTTCGGCCGTCCAGGTGCGTCGCACAATCTCCAGATATTCATCGGTGCGCCTGTAGCGTTCGGTCTTGTCCAGCAGAAAGTCGCCTTCCTGTGGCTCGGCGGTAATGCCGGTAATCGCGTGCAAGCGAATGCGCCCGCCGCCAGTGGTATGGTCCAGCGTGGCAAACGAGCGGGCAGCGACGGTCGGCGCGGTGAGGCCGGGGCGATGGGCGATCATGAAGCCCAATCGCTCAGTGTGCGCCGCCGCATACGCGGCAATTTGCAGGCTGTCGGCACTGCCGGGGCCGCTGGCGATCAGCACACGGTCGAAGCCTGCATGCTCATGGGCGCGGGCATGGTGACGGATAAAGTCGAGGTCGAAATCCGGGCTGCGAACGCCACGGGTTTCGGACCACTGGCGAGGGAAAATCATGCCGACAAATTCGATAGACATAACGTGCTCCTGGTGCGGATCAGAATTGATAGTCGACCTGGGCCAACAAGGTGCGGCCAGGCATGGGTTGCAAAAAAGTGTTGGTGGAACCGGCCAGTCCGCTGACGAAGTTCAGTTCATTGGTCAGGTTGAGCACCCGTAACGTGGTGCTCCATTGCGGTTGGCGGTAGTACACGGCGAGATCGAGGTTGTATTCGTTCGGGATCTTTACGGTCTTGCTGAGGTTCAGGTACCAACTGCTGGTCCACCAGCCTGACAGTTCGGCGCCAAAGCCTGAGTCGAAGCGGTAGTCGACATACCCGCTGGCGGTGTATTCAGGAATCTGAACCGCATCGTAACGCCCGGACGGCCGCTGGTTGAGGCTATTGTTATCGCCGAACACTGTGCCGTTGTCGGGAATGAACCCCGCTGAGGCAAATCCGGCCTGGGAAGTGAACTCGTTATAGGCGTTGAGTTTGGACAGGTTCAGACCACTGCGAAGGTGGTCGTCCGGTTGATAGCGCACGGTGGCTTCCACACCCTTGATCATCAGTCGCGCGATGTTGTTATTGCTGTCAGGTGCCTGGTCGCGGGCTTGCTTGAACGCCGCCAGCGTCATGAACAGCTGGTTGGGCACTGCTTCGACCTTTACCCCGACTTCATGCAGCACGCTCAGGCTCTGGAACGCCAGCGGGTTGAGCTGGTTGGCGCCACTGCCGCTGCCCCAGCCAAGGCCGTTGGAAAAGAACCCGGTGTTGACCGCCAACGAGCGGTCGAAGGTGTAGTACAGCGTGGTGTTCTCAGTCGGTTTTACATACGGGCTGACCTGGAAAGCAAACAGCCGGTAATTGTCGCTGTCCTTACGCCGGTTGCCACCGGCGAGTACGAACGGGTTGTCGATCTCTGCCTCGATCCAGCTGCGGCTGGCGCCAATATTCAAGCCGAAATACTCGCCGTACTTGAGGTTGTGCTGGCTGAACAGGGTTTTGGTGGTCCATGTGCTTTCAGCGGTGTAGGGCGCCACGGATTCGGCGTACAGGCCGTGCCCAGCTGTGTACATTGGCGGCAGGTTCAACCAGCCGTAGTAGTTGGAGTATTGCGGCACGCCGGGTTGGCCGATCCAAGCGCCGTTGCCGCCGGCAGGGTTGCTGCCGTCGAGGCCGAGTAAGTCACCAGGGTTTTTGCCGGAGGGGTCCTGGGTCAGGTCATAGGCATTGATGGTCGAGCCAAAGCTGTTGTTCGCAGCAATCGACTGGTTGAATTCGCGGCGGTAGATCAGCCCGGTGTTGCTGTCATCGCGCAGGGTCCAGCGGCCCAGCTGGGTCTCGTTGCGCGAGCGGAACTCGAAGCGGTTATCGAAAATGTTGTCTTTCGATTGCACTTGGAATGCGCCCACGGCATCGGTGATGTCCTTGGAGCGTTCATAAAAAGTGCTGTTGGCCACGGTGATAGTCGGCGACAGGTCCGCCTCGATACGCAGTTGCGTGGTGAAGCGCCGCGAGCTGCTTTCGTCCTCTTTGCGCTGCCCGGTCTGTGATGACAGCGACTGCTCGCCATTGCCCGTCAGCGTCGGGTCATACACCCAGCCACGCAGGCTGCCGGGGTTGGCCTGGGTATTCGGTGAGGCGGTCTGGAAGCTGCCGTCGACCACACTGTATTGGCCCTGGGTGTTGCGTTGGCGTTTTACCCAACCGAGTGTTGGCGCATCAGCGGCGCCCGAAGCCAGCACCGGCGACCACAGGCTAGTGCCGTTCTGGATAATCGGCGTGGCGCGCCCGGCGTAGTATTTGCCGTTGTCCACCAGGTCCTGGGTAGCGCGGTTCCAGCCGTGGGTGATGTTGTAGTCGTAGTAATTGTCGTAGCTGGCGTTCCAGTCGACCCGCACGTTCTCGTTGCGCCAGGCCAACGCGCCATAGAAGGCGTCAAAATTGTTCTCGACATTGTCATAGAAGTCCTCCTGGCGCTGCTTGGTGATGCTCACGCGGTAGGCCAGGTTGTCACTCAGAGGCCCGGTGTTGTCGATGCTGAATTTGTTGGAACTGCGCGAGGTGCCGTCCGGAACCCACGAACCCAGTTCGCCGCTGAGTTTGGTCTTGAACGCGTTGAAGTCGGGTTTCTTGCTCAGGTAGTTGACGTAGCCGCCGCTGCCGGATACCGAGCCGTAGGTCACCGAGGACGGGCCGGCAACGATGTCCGCACCTTCATAGGCGTTGAAGTTGGCGGGGTGGCGCACGGCGTAACCACGCTGGCCGTCCTGGAAAATCTCCGAACCCTGGCCACGAAACTGCGGTGCGATACCCGCGTTTTGCCCGCCGCCCCGAGTGATGCCGGGCGCATATTTGACCAGGTCGTCGGCGCTATGGATCGCGCCGCTCGCCAATTGCTCGGCGTTGATTTGCACCACGGAGCGCGGCGTGTCCAGCACTTTGGTTTCCGTGCCACCGTACACTGAGGTCGGCGGGCGGGTGGGCAGTGCGTCGTCATCCGACTTGCTGGCACTTGCCTGCACGGTCACGGTTTGCAGTTGGGTATCGGTGGCAAAAGCCTGCAGCGGCAGGGTGACTGCCAGCAGCAGGGGTAAACGCAAGGCGATAGCGTGCATGGCAGAAATGACTCCTGTCGAAAATTGTTATCAATGTGATGCCCCGTAGGCGTCCCGTTGATCGGCGCAAGGCTTGAGGCCTCATCGCCGGCAAACCGGGCTCCTACGAGGAATGAGGTGTCAGGCCGTGTCTTTGAGCCAGAGCTTTTCAAAACGCCAGGTGCTGAACAGCGACTCTTCTGCCTGGGCCCCACCGACGCGCGTGGAAACGCTGTCCAGAAGGTCGGCATACCCCCAGATCAACATGCCGCCGCGTTCGTACTGGATCTGCTGCACCTGATGCACCAGAACCTTGCGTTTTTCCAGGTCGGGCTGGGCCATGGCGGCGAGGAGCAGTTCGCTGAATTGCGCGTCGTTGAAGTGGGTCTTGTTGGATACCGCAAAGGGTGCGTCGGTGTGGATTGCACTGGCGAGGAACGGTGCACCGATGCTGCCCCCGGTGCTCAGGGTCCAATCGTTTTTCAGCGGGCCCTGGAAAGTGGCGAGGTCTACTTGCTTGACCTTAAGGGTGACGCCGATGCGCTTGGCCTGCTCAGCCAGCACTAATGCTGAACTCAAGCCTGGGCCCGGGGTGGTGATCAGTTCCACCTCTAGGTTTTCCTGGCCGGCGTCCTTGAGCAATTGCGCTGCGCGCTGAGGGGCATACGGTCGCGGGCCAAGGCTGTGGTTGAAGGTGGGGTCACTGGGCGCATACAAATCATTGGCCACTCGGCCCTGGCCATTCAGTGCGCGACGTACCAGTTCTTCGCGGTCGGCCAGCAAGCGAAACGCCTCGCGCACCCGCGGGTCGTTGAAGGGCGGCTTGTCCAGATTCATATCGAAGGACAGCCAGTTGCCGGTCACCGATTTGATGACCTTCAACCTAGGGTCCTTCTCCAGGATCGGCAGCTGTTCGGTGGGCATCGAGTTGGCCATGTCGATCTGCCCGGCGCGCAGTGCGGCGAGGCGTGAGACCTGATCCTTGAAATCGATGATTTCCAGCTCGTCGGCGTACGGCTTACCCTCCTTGTAGTAATTCTCGAAACGCGTGAACAGCGAGCGCTGGCCGGGGGTGAAACTTTTCAGTTTGTAGGGGCCGGCGCCCACCGGATTGGTGACCGGGTGGTAATCCACCGGCACGATACCGCCGAAGTTGACCCAGGTTTCGGCCAGCGGCATATAGCTGCGGCCGTCGTGAAAGTTCAGGCGCACGGTGCGGTTGTCGAGTTTGACCAGGTTGTCGCGGTCTACCCAGTGCAACAGTGCCGCATACGGCGAAGCCAGTTGCGGATCGGTGAGACGGCGGATCGAGAACATCAGGTCGTCGGCATCAATGGTCTTGCCGTTGTGGAACTCCAGGCCCGGACGCAAGCGCAGGGTCCAGGTGCTGGCATCCGCGTTGGGCTCGGCAAACTCTGCCAGTGCCAAGCGCGGCTGCATTTGCTCATCCCACTCCCACAACTTGCTATACAGCGCAAAGCCGCGAACGATGCCGCTACCCACCGGTTTATGCGCGTCCAGATTGCCGCTCTGGTTGCCGTCGAGAATCCCCAAGCGCAGGCGGCCGCCGTAGCGTGGCTGGTCGCTGCCGGTGGCGGCAGCCGGTGCGTCATTCGGGCCGCAACCCGCCAGCAGCAGAGCGCCGCCGGCGGTCGCGCTGTAGCCGAGAAAGTCTCGACGGCTCAGCAGTAAGGTCATGGTTTCAGGCTCCGCCGTTGGCCGAGTGCAGTTCGCGCACCGGCTCCAGCGGACGGCTCAACACCGAGCGCTCGCTGCGAAAGTGCGGCAGGATATGCTCGCCGAGTCGGTAGGCTTCTTCCAGGTGCGGATAGCCGGCGAGGAAGAACAGGTCGATGCCGAGGTTGTTGTATTCGCGAATCCGCGCCACCACGTTTTCATAACTGCCAACCAGCGCGCAGCCCGGTGGGATGCCGATATAGCCCAAGCCTGACCACACGTTCGGGTGGATAAAAAAGTCTTCGAAACCCTGCGCCTCGTTTTTCTCGGCAAAACCGTGCTCGTAGCTCAGTTTGCGTGCGGTGCGCAGCCCGGCGTGGGCGGCCACGGCCTTGACCGCGCCACGGGCGATACCTTCGTCGAAGAAACGCTTGGCTTCAGTGCGTGCCAGTTCTTCGGTTTCGCGGGTGATCACATCAATCGACAGGCCAAAGCGAATATCGGTGCGCCCCCATTTCAACGCACGTTGGCGCAGGTCTGCGATCAGTGCGGTGATTTCATCCGGGTGCTCGGCACGCATCAAGTAGAAATCCGCGTGCTTGGCGGCGAACTCCCGTGCAGCGATGGATGAGCCAGCCGTGCAGATAAGTGGCAACTGCGCCTTTTTCAGCGGCGCGCGCAAGCCCCCACCGTCGGCCTTGTAGAACTTGCCATCGTAGTGAAATGACTCGTTGTGCCAATAGCCCTTGACCACGTCCATGAATTCGGTGGCGCGCTCGTAGCGTGCATCGTGGTCGCTGTAGTCGCCGACCTGGCGCTGGATCACGTCCGAGCCACCGTTGATGATGTTCCATACCAGGCGGTTGCCGGTGGCGCGTTGGTAGGTCGCCGCCTGCTGCACGGCCACCCATGGGGTGTAGTGGTAGGGCTGGAACGCGGTGACGAATTGCAGGGTGCGTGTCTCGCGGGCCAGCAGTGAGCACACCGTCCACGGTTCTTCGCCGCTGGGCGCGTTGACCATCAACACACCGCCGAACTTATTGATCTCGGCGGCCTTGGCGATCTGGCCCAGGTAGTCGATGTAAGTGAAGTGGTCGCCCACGCTGAACCCGGACACCGCCCCGGTGCTGTCGGGACCGCCCCGATGCCAGTCGCCACGGTTACGTGGGTCGCCCGGCAGGAACTGGGTTTCGCCGTGCAGCGGCAGGCGAGTAAAAAATTCGATACTCATGCAAGCCTCCTGCTTACTGTGCGGTTGGGGCGCAGATCGAGGTGATCGGCTGGTCGCTGATGACTTTGTGGGCGAACGGGATCGAGTCCTGGAGCGAGGCATTGACCGTCGCGCTGTGGCCCAGGCCTTTGTACAGGTGGCCTTCGACTACGGAACCGGCGTTGCAGGCGTCCTGCATCAGCTTGACCTGGGTCGCGGCGGCTGGGGTGACGTCTTCGGCACCGGTACCGATGAACACCGGTTTGGACGTTTTCAGGGTGGGGTAGGCGACTTGCGCGAGCCACGGCGCGAGCTGTTTGCCTTTGTAATCTTTCTTGGTGTTGGCAATGCTCAGGCCCAGGCCCTCCACGTCGCCTTCCAGAGCGAACAGGCAGCTGGTGCGAGCCTGTTCGAAGATCGGCAGCGCCTTATCGGTGTAGAAGTCCGCCGGGTTGATGCTCGGGTCGTATTGCTGGGCTGCGAGCAAGGTGTAGAAGCCGTAGGCCAGGGTCGGGTCGACTTTATTGCGCACTTCCTCGCTGGGGTTTTTCGCGTAGTCGAGGGTGTAGATCACGCCCGTGCCGATGCTGCCCTTGACGCCAAGGTCCGGGGCGTAAGTGGCGGCATAGGCCGCAGCGGCAAACGCGCCGGCCCCGCCTTGGGACTGGCCGACGATCAATACCTTGTCAGCCAACCCCGGTACGCCTGCAACTACGGCCTTGGCGGCGTCGAGGATGCCGTAGGCGGCCATGCGGCTGTTCAGCAACGGGTGACCGCCGGGTACGCCGAGCCCTTGGTAGTCGGTGGCGACCACCGCAAACCCTTCTGCCAGCCAGCGGTTGAGGTACGCCACATCGCGGTAGGAGCGACCTTGCCAGGACGGTGCACACACATCTGCGACGCCAACTGTGCCATGGCCCCAGCTTGCGACCGGCCAACCGCCGGCCGGCGGTGTGCCCTTGGGCAGGAATAACGCGCCGGAAACCACTACTGGGGTTTTATTATCGATGCCATCGGTGGAGGTGTAGAGGATGCGTTGGGCGCTGGCGGCGTTTGCCAGGCTGATGGTCTTGTCCAGCGGTTCGCTGCGCAACAGCTTGCCCGGGATGGCCGGAATGGCTTTTTCCCAGGTGTAGAACGCCGAGACGCGGCCATCACCTTGCAGTGGGTCCGGTTTTGGGGCGTATACGTCAGCGGCGAACGCGCTCATGGACAAGGCCAGTACGCTCAGACCGAAGGCGAAAGAATGCGGCAGTTTCATTATCAATTTCCCTATCAAGGATTGGTGCTGACCTGACCACGCAGGGCCGGCCAGTAGTCAGTGAGTTTCAGGTCGATCAAAGCCTGGTTGGTAAAGCCGGTAGCCAGTGATGGGCCGATGTCATAAGTGTCGCGAATCAGGTGGTTCGCCAGGGCGTAGGTGGTGAGGGCCTGGTAGTGGGCCTTGAGTTGTGCATCGCTTTTCGGTGCCCAGCGTTCCTTCCAGGCCACCGGGTCGTTTTGGTCGTCGCGGCGCAGCACGCTTTCAGCGGTACCGGCGCGAGAGGACAGCTGGTAATAGGCATCCTGGTTTTGCGGTTGAGAAATCCACCACGCGGCCTTGACCCAGGCGGTCGCCAGCAATTGGGTGATGTCTGGATGCTGCTGTACGAAAGACTCGGTGCCCCATAGGTCGGAGATCAGGCGCCAGTCATTGCTGCCCTGTTTGGTCGACCAGATGATCTTGCCCACGCCTTTGTCTTCCAGGGCATAGGCCTCGCTGAGCAACACGGCTGCATCGACCTTACCGGCAGACACCGCTGCCGCGCCGACCTGCGGGTTGAGGTTGGCGATCTTGAAGTCATCGAGCTTCAGGCCCTTGCTGGCGAGGAAGTTGCTGAATGCGAACTCCCAAGGCCGGCCACGGTGCAGGGCCAGGCGTTTGCCCTTGAGGTCTTCGATGGTTTTGGCGCTGGAGCCTTCGGGCACCACCAGGTAAATGTTGTTACCACTGCCGCCGGGCACGATCAGCTTGCCCCGCACACCGCCGGCACCGGCGATCACTGAGGGCAGGTCCCCGCGTACGGCGAAGTCCAGGCTGTTGTTGCTGAACCCTTCGTTGATCTGCGGGCCGGCGCCGGCGTGGGGTAGGGCGATCCATTCGAGTTTCACCCCGCGCTCGCGCAGTTGGGCCTCCAGCCAACCGTCTTCGATCACGCGGCCGGCGATCCCCCCAAACACCGGCTTGCCACCTTGGGTGTAGGCGACGATAGCGATTTTTACCGAGGCCGGGGCAGCCGACTCGGCGAGCGCCGCGCTGCTTGCCAGTAGGCCGAACAGAGCGATGAGGCTTCTGTGCCAGAAATTTCTCATGAGGTTTCTCCCTACCTGAATTCAAAACCCTTTGTAGTAGGCGCGGGCTTGCCGGCTCCTACAGGGGATCGTGTTGGGAGGGAGAGAGCAGATTGCATGCCAGCAGCTGGAAAAATCGCTCTAGACCGCGTGCTGCATGGGCTGCAGCGTTTGAGGTAGCAATGGCCTGTCTGATCTGCTGCTGGTGGACGAGCACGTGGGTGCTGGCCGGTTGCTGCTCCAGCAGCAGTGGTAGGTCATGTTGTTGGCATATGCGATACGGGAATATATAAATATTAATTTATAATTAAACGGTCTAGAAAACTTCATGCACTATTGAGCACGCGCTTTTACTGCCAGGAACGCACCATGTCGCTGATCACTCATCCTAATCCTCGCGAATTGACCAAGTCGGTGCGTGCCACCGTGCTGGTCTTCAAGGACCCGCGCTCCCAGGAATTACTGGCACGTATTGAGCGTCTGGCACCCAGCGAAGCCAATACCTTGATCATTGGCGAGACCGGGACCGGCAAGGAGTTGGTCGCACGGCATATCCATCATCTGAGCCGTCGCGGACGTGAACCTTTCGTGGCGGTGAACTGCGGCGCGTTTGCCGAGACCCTTGTGGAAAGCGAGTTGTTCGGCCACGAGAAAGGCGCGTTCACCGGCGCTACCACCCAGAAGGCCGGTTGGTTTGAAGCCGCCAACGGCGGCACGCTGTTTCTCGATGAGATCGGTGATCTGCCGTTGAACATGCAGGTGAAGTTGCTACGCGTTTTGCAGGAGCGCGAAGTGGTGCGCCTGGGCTCGCGGACACCGATCCCGATCAATGTGCGGCTGGTGGCCGCCACTAACGTTAACCTTGCCGATGCCGTCGTGGCAGGTAACTTCCGCGAAGACTTGTTCTACCGTCTGCACGTCGCCACCATTCGACTGCCGCCTCTGCGCGAGCGGCCGGGCGATATCCTGCCCCTGGCGGAATTTTTTCTTGAAGAGCATTGCCAACGACTGGGGTACAATCGCGCCACGTTGAGCATCGATGCTGAGCGAAAGCTGTTGGAACATAGCTGGCCGGGCAATATCCGCGAGCTCGAAAACGCCATTCATCACGCCTTGCTGGTGTGCCGCAACCAGTTGGTGCAGCCGCCGGATCTGCATCTGGTGGACATGCGATCCTCGGGTATTCGTCAGGAAGAGGCTACCCATACTCCAGCTGCCCTCAGCGGTCCCGTGGACTTGGAAACGGCCCTCAATGCGTTATTCGAACAGAATATTCCCGACCTTTACGAGCATATTGAAGAGACGATCTTTCGTGCTGCTTACCGATACTGCCATGGCAACCAATTGCAGACTGGGCGCCTGCTCAATATCAGTCGCAACATTGTTCGGGCACGACTGGAAAAGATTGGTGAGTTGGGAGCGTCAGCGAGAATTTAACTGATATATCCGCAACTAGAGCAATGGCCGTTTTTGATCGTTCATGCGAGTAGGCGATTGGTTGTACCTGACGTGTCAGTCGCTATGGTGCAAGGTTATATCCTCATGTGTTTTTAATATTTCTTGTTATATGGCGCGAGCAGTAAAGTGCTGTTAATTCCTTCATGGCCGCCATTGGAAATTGTCTATGAACATCCCGCGCGGACACCCCAGCCCGATTTTGACATTGCCTCAGGGCGATAAAGATCCTCTTTCAATCCGAGCCAAAGCGCTGGTATTTGCCGACCCCCGGTCTCGGCAGTTGCTGGAGTATCTGCAGCGGGTGGCGCCCAGTGACGTGCCAGTGTTGATCAATGGAGAGACGGGCACCGGTAAGGAGTTGGTGGCGCGCTACATCCATTCGAGCAGTGGCCGCACTGGCGCTTTTATTGCGGTCAACTGCGGTGCGATCAGTGAGACCCTGGCTGAAAGCGAGTTTTTTGGCCACGAGGCCGGGTCCTTCTCAGGCGCTGTCGGCCGGCGAGCTGGCTGGTTTGAGGAGGCGGATGGAGGGACGCTGTTTCTCGATGAGATCGGTGATCTGCCGCTGCCTTTGCAAGTTAAATTGCTGCGTGTTCTACAGGAGCAGGAGGTGGTTCGGGTCGGCTCGCGCAAACCGATCAAGATCAACATTCGATTGGTGACGGCGACCAACGTCAACTTGGAACAGGCCATTGAAGCCGGCAATTTCCGGCTCGATCTGTTTTATCGAATAAACGTCGCCCAAGTAGAAGTTTTGCCGTTAAGGGCACGTCCCTTGGACATTCTGCCGTTGGTGGAACACTTCAGGAAACTCTACAGCGCCCGCCTTAAAATCAATGAGCCTATGCTTTCGGAGTCGGCTACTCAGGCGCTGCTCGATTATCCCTGGCCGGGGAATATCCGAGAGCTCGAGAACGTTGTTCACTTGGCTTTACTGGTGGCCGGCGACAGACCGGTTCGCCCCGAGCACTTGAAGTTCTCGGCAGGCCTTAGTGCATTGCAAGGCGCAAGTTCCAACGGGGTGCAAAAGCTTCCTCAGGAAGTGCTTCGCGAACAGTTTTTGCGATTGTTCGATGTGCCAGGTGATTCGCTCTTGCACGATATTGAGGAGTTGATGGTGCGCGAGGCTTTTGCCTACTGCGGTTTCAACCAGTTACGCACCGCGCAACTGCTGGGTATTACCCGCAACGCCATGCGCACCTTACTGGTCAATCACGGCATGCTCAAAGGCCGAGCAAAACCCTGATCTGCGTTCAACCTTGTTTGACCTGGCTGGGTGGGTTACCTATACGGCGCAGCTGAGGCAGCAACTGCGCGCCCAGGTGAATCGCTTCCTCCAAATGGGGAAAACCCGACAGAATAAAACTGTCCACCCCCAACTGGTGGTACTCCTCGATTCGCTCTGCCACCTGCGCATAACTGCCGACCAACGCTGTTCCTGCGCCGCCGCGTACCAAACCTACCCCGGCCCAAAGATTGGCTGACACCTCAAGTTCCCGAGCGCCGCGCCCACGGCCCTGCATCAACTGCGTCTGCCTGCTTTGCCCCACCGACTCATACGCCGCCATCTGCCGTTGTGCATGCTCAATGGTGTCCGTCGGGATTTCTTCCAGCAGCCGTTCCACGTGGGCCCAGGCCGCGTCGTCAGTGACAGCGGCGAACACGTGCAAACGCAGACCGAAGCGCAGCGTACGGCCTTGGGCGGCCGCCAGGTCACGCATGCGTTGGATGCGTTCGGCGATCATCGCTGGCGGTTCGCACCACATCAGATAAGTTTGCCCATGGGCCGCACCGACACGCTCGGCGGCTTCGGAGGCGCCGCCAAAGTAAATCGGCGGTACTCGTGCGCCTGGCGCAATCGGTGTTTGAATGCTGCTGCGGTAGTAACGTCCCTGATGCGCAGGCGGTTGGGCTGCCCACACGGCTTGGAACACCTGCAGAAATTCTGCGGTGCGTGCGTAACGTTCATCGTGTTCGAGAAAATCCCCGAGGGAACGCTGTTCAAAACGGCTGGAGCCGGTCACCACATGCAACGCCAGGCGGTTCTCGCTGAGCAGTTGCAACGTCGCCGCGCGGTGGGCGGTATAGGCTGGCAGCTCGGTGCCCGGTCGCAGCGTCAGGAGGAATTTCAGGCGGCGCACTTCTTGGGCCAGCACCGCAGTGATCAGCCATGGGTCTTCAAACCCGGCAGCGGTGGGCACCATGATGCCGTCGAAACCGGCCTGCTCGGTGGCGCGCACAATCTGGCGCAGGTAGTCCAGCGTCGGTGCACGCTCGCCTTGCTGGAACAACCCGGCCTTTGGCAAGCCGCTGCTGGTGAGGTGACGGCCATCGCCATTGGTGGGTAAAAACCAGTCCAGTTGGATCGGTGGGCGTACATCATCAGTCATGGTGCAGGCGCTCCTTGCGCAAACCCTGTTGGAAAAGCAACGGTAAAACCTGTTCGCCAAAGCGCAGCACTTCGCTGACTGACGGCCCGCCCTCCAGAATCAGGTGATTCAAGCCAATTCCGTGCAGTTCTTGCAGGCGTGTGGCGACTTGTTGCGGGGTGCCCACCAGGATCAGCGGTTGGCCGGCTTCCCGTTGCAGCAGGTTGGGATGCACTTCCCACTGGCGTAGCGGGTGGCGTGCTCGGGGCAGGGTGGCCAGGGGTTCCTCGGGCAATTGAGGAACCGATAATAAAGTGGCGGCGGTCTCCCAGGCGAGGTCTTCGCTGTCGCCGAGGATCAAGCCAAACGTGCAGGCAAACTCGAGCGTAGGTTGGATCTGCCGCCAGCGCTGTATCTCCTGGGCCAGTCGTAATGGGTGGCCAGGCGCTAACAGGCAGGTCCGCGCATGTGCCGCCACCAACGCATGGCTCTGGGTGTCGTCCAGTAGCAACGATGGGGCGGGTATTTTGCGGCGGGTGAAGCCGGCGTTCTCCAGTTGGAAATAACGGCCCTGATAGTCGAACCCTTCGGTGTTGGACGCCAGCAGGTGTTGCAGCAGTTCCAGATATTCGCCAATGCGTTCGCTGCGTTGGTCGCGGTTGAGCCACTCCCCAAAGGCAATGTGTTCGCTATTGGGTAAATGTAGCCGTACACGGTGGCCGCTGATCGACTGCAGGCTTTGCAGGGTAGTGGCCAGCGCGGCTGGCAGCATCACTTCCGGCGGCACACTCACCGACAACTGCACGTTGCGTGTATGCGCGCACAAGGCTGCCGCCACGCCGAGGCTGTCGGCACATAACGCGCCGCCGGGAATCCAAAGGCCATCGAGCCCGGCGTATTCCACGGCCTGGGCCAATTGAACCCATTGTCCCGGCCGTGCCGCCCAGTCAGGGGTACACAGGGGCATCAACCAACTGAACTCCAGGGGCATGCATAAGCTCCATTATTCATGGTTTTTTCCAACCCAAGGCCGGGGCGATATCCTGGGCCAGGATTTCCAAACGTTTGAGTATTTGTGCCTGGGTCGAGCTTTCGGCCTGAACCACAGCAATCATGTAGTCAGCATAAGGCAGCAGCGACGGGTCCTGTTGCAAGCTTTCGATCACTTCATCGGGATGGCCGTGGTGCACGTTCATCAAGCGCAGGTGTTCCTGCAAATCCAAGGCTTCGTCGATCAGGCCCTCACGTCGCAGGCGCGGGATATGCCGCTCGATATCCACCGACAGTTCGGCCTGGGCGCTGGCACGGTCGATGGCGGGGAAAATCGCACGCACCACGCCGATACGCGGTGCGCGGTCAGTGCGGGACCAGGCTTGCAGGTAGGCGTCCGCCAAAGGCTTTTGCACGGTGAGCGGATCATGGGTGGCGGTGCCCAGCAGCAGTCCATTGCCTTGTCGGGCGGTATAGACCGCGCCGTCAGTGCTGCCGTGGGAATGCCAGAGGCGTTCGCCCAAACCGATTGCAGGCGGTTGCAACGTTAATTCGCCGGTCAGCGGTTTACCTTCCAGAAGGCGCTGCAAACGTTGCTGGCGCTCGGCAAAATCCGCCTGGCGCCGGCTTGGGTCGCGATCAAAAGCGCTGAAGTTATCGAGGTTGGCGCCACCACTGCCCAGGCCCAATTGCACCCGCCCGCTGCTCAGAGCATCCAGCACACTGGCGTCTTCGGCCAGGCGGATCGGGTCTTCGAATGGCAACACAATCACCCCGGTGCCCAGTTCGATATGCCGCGTGCGTTCGGCAACGGCCGCCAGCAGCACCAAGGGTGAAGGAAGACGACCAAAGCCATTGCTCAAGTGGTGCTGGGCAATCCAGCCACCGTCGAAGCCAAGGGCTTCAGCCACTTCGAATTGTTCGATCAGGTCGCGGTAGACCTGCTGCGGGTCATCGCCAAAAGCGTGGCTGAGGAAACCCAATTTGAAAGTCATGAGGGGGCTCCTGTGGGCTGCCAGCCCAGTGCTGGTGCGATGTGTTGGCGGATGACCTCCAGCGCACGGATAGCCTCGCGCAGCGGCGTGCTGGTGGTTTGTACTTGCAGGATCAGTTGGTCGTGGGCTGTCAATGGCGGGCCTTGCTGCAATTGCTCGATGATCTGCTCCAGCGGGCCGTGCAACACGCCGAGGCGCTTGAGGGTGGTGTCGAAGTCAGCGTCCAGCGTGTCGTTGAGTACGCCGATGTTTTGCTGGCGTTGCACATAGGCCTGGATATCGCGGCGTGTGGCGTCGTCCGGTGCGGGGAGCAACGCCTGCACCCGTGCGACGCGGGCGGGCGTGCCGTTGTCGCCGGTCCAGGCGTTGCGGTAGCGGTTTACCCGTTCAACACCGGCTTCGGCAGGCAAGTGCGGATCGGGTGCCATGATCAGGCCGTGGCCACGTTCGGCTACCAGTTCCACCCGCGAGGTGGCTTCCCACACACGCTGGCTCAAACCGTTGGTGCGTGGCAGGAGGCGGGAACCGCTGTCGGTCAGCGGCGCGTTGCCAAATGCATTGAGCAGCTGTTGAAGGTGCTGCTCGTAGTCACGATGCCGTGTTTCATGCTCGCGGCCGAAGGCGAGGAAGGTCTCAGGATCAAAACCCGCACCGAGCCCCAGTTCCAGTCGGCCGTTGCACAGCAAGTCCAGCACGGCGGCGTCTTCCGCCAGGCGCAGCGGCGCCTCCTGGGGTAATACGATAATTCCGGTGCCGAGGCTGATATGCCGTGTCTGCTGGGCGACGGCCGCCAACAATACCAACGGCGACGGCAAGCGCCCATTTTCACTGGCGAAGTGGTGCTGCGCTAACCAGCCACTGTCAAAGCCCAGCGCTTCGGCAACCTTGAACAGTTCCAGGGTGTCGCGGTAGACCTTGGGATCAGCACTCGGGCTATAGACCCGGCTCAGAAACCCGAGGGAAAAGCCTGCACTCATGGTTTCACCTCATGGGCCAACTGCTTTTGCAGTGCTGGCCCTGCGCTGACGGATTCCGGCAGGCCACTGAACGGGCTGATGGTCAGGTAGCCTTTGTTCAGCCACACCGCTTCATCGTTCTGTTGCGCAGCGGTAGCGGCGGGGCTGTATTGGAAGCCGATGCCGGGTTTGCCGGGCAAGTTGAACTGCTTGAGATCATCGGTGTACAGCGCCTCAAAACCCACATAGCTGCCGACGCGGGTCAGTTTGACGCCTTTTATCTGCGCATCCTTGGGCAGATTGATATTCAAGCCCAGGCCCGGCGGTAGCAGCGCGCCATCGGGTTGGCGATGCTGGTCAAGGGCATGCACCAGTTTTGCTACCAGTTGGGCGGCGCGCTGCGGGTCTTTCTCCTTCAGATCAGTACTCACCGCCAATGCCGGAATGCCCGACTGCAACGCCACGCTGGCGGTATTGAAGGTGCCGGAGGCCATATTGATCGCGCCGAGGTTATTGCCAGGGTTGGGGCCGACGATCACCAGGTCGGGATGTGGCAGGACTTTGTTCAGGCCCATCAGCAGTGCCATCACCGGCGTGCCGCTGATTTCGATCTGTACTGCTTTGCCGGCGCACTCGGTGCTCTGGCATATGCCGTTGTCGGTGGTGCTGATGTAGTAGCTGTCGGGGTAAGCGGGGTCGGTATCGTGTCCAACACTCACTTCGCGACCGAAGAAGAACGAACCGCCTCGCGCGCTCTGATCACTCTGGGGCGCGGCGATTTTCACGTTATGGCCCTGGGCTTTCAGCACGGTGTAGAGTGCGCGAATGTTCGGATGCTGATAGCCGTCGTCATTGCTCAGCAAGATGTTCAAGGCGAAGGCTTTGGGGGCGATCAAGCTGGCGAAGGCGAGCATCCAGGCGCTGCGTTTCATGCCCTCTCTCCCGTAAAGCGGTTGTCCGGGCGCGGCAGGCCGAGGTTTTCGCGCAGGGTGGCGCCCTCGTATTCCTGGCGAAACAGCCCACGCGCCTGCAGCAACGGAATCACCTGATCGACGAACACGTCGATGGCGCCAGGGAAGTACGGGAAGAACACATTGAAGCCATCGCATGCCCGCGCCTGGAACCATGCCTCAAAGTGATCGGCAACGTCCTCGGCTGTGCCTATCACCGGGTTGCCTCCGGCCAGGCGCAAGTACAGCTGGCGGATGCTCAGGTTCTCCGTGCGCGCCAATTCCAGCACCTTATCCCGACGACTGCCGCGCTGGCCCACGGGGGTTTCCGGCAATGGGCCGTCGAGGTCATGGCCGGAGAGGTCGATGTCATCGCCCAAGGTGTCGGCCAGCAGGCGCAGGCCCAGCACCGGGTCGATCAGCGCCTGGAACTCTTCGAACAGCACCTTGGCGTGTTCACGGGTATCGGCAATAAACGGTGTGACGCCGGGTAGGATTTTGACGTGATCCGGGTCGCGGCCGAGGGCAGCGGCGCGTGCCTTGATGTCCTGGTAGAACGCCTGGGCGCCTTCCAGGTTATGCGAGTGGGCGAAGATCAGTTCGGCAACCCGGGCGGCGAGTTGTTTGCCCGGCTCCGATGCCCCGGCCTGCACCAGTACCGGGTGGCCCTGGGGCGGGCGGGCCACGTTGAGCGGGCCGCGTACGGCAAAGTGCTTGCCGCGATGGTTGAGGGTGTGCAATTTAGCCGGGTCGAAATACTCGCCACTGGCTTTGTCGCGAGTAAAGGCGTCGTCGTCCCAGCTGTCCCACAGATCCTTGACCACGTCATGGAACTCTTCGGCACGCTGGTAGCGGTCGCCATGGTCGACGTGGTTTTCGCGGCCGAAATTCCACGCTTCATCCGAGACTACCGAGGTCACCAGGTTCCAGGCGGCGCGTCCCTTGGACAGGTGGTCCAGGGACGCGAATTTGCGCGCGATATGGTACGGCTCGTTGTAGGTGGTGGTCGCGGTGGCGATCAGGCCGATCTTGTGTGTGACGGCCGCCAGGGCCGACATCAACGTCAGCGGTTCGAAGTGTTCGGCGCGGGCCGTACGGCTCAGCGCATCGTGATGGTGGCCCCACAAGGCGACCACATCGGCAATAAACAATGCATCGAATTTGCCGCGCTCGGCGGTCTGCGCAATGTGTTTGAAATGCTCGAAATCCAGGCTGGCATCGGCTTGGGCCAACGGGTGGCGCCAGGCGGCGACGTGGTGGCCGCTGTTGGCGAGGAAGGCCCCCAGTTTGAGTTTGTCGGTGCGGCGGGTCATGAACAGGCTCCCATCGGGGGCAGGTGCGGAGCGGGTGAACCGGCTCCGCAGGCTGGCTTAAAAGTTGTACGTCACGCCGGTGTACCAGTAGCCGCCGGTAGTGCCGTAGGGCGAGAAGTTGCCATAGGGAAAGCCGCCCGAGCTGCTGGCCAGGTCAGTGCGTTCCGGGTACTTGTTGAACAGGTTGTTGGCGCCTGCATTCAGAGTGATCGCCGGAGTCAGGTGGTAGTCGATGTTCAGGTCGGTGATCCACGCTGGCGAGAACGTGCGGTCGAAGGATTCGGCGGTGCCGTACTGGGTGTACTCGCCGTAGCGGGTCAGGTTGAGGCCGATCTCGAACTTGTCGACGGTCCAAGTGGTGCCCAGCAGCAATTTGGATTGCGGCAAACCGTACTTGAGGTTGCCCTGGCGCTGACGGTCATAACCACCGGTTGGGCCGAGGGCTTGTTGGGCCACGCTGGAGGCGTGGATGTCGTCGATCTGCGTGGTGTTCCAGTTGAAGCCCAAGGTGTAACGCAGGTTGCCGTAGGCACCGATGCTCTGGCGGTAGTCTCCGACGAGGTCGACGCCACGGGTAGTGGTATCGAGGGCGTTAGTGAAATAGGTCACCGCCTGGTTCGGGTTGAGACCCGCTGCTGCGAGGATTGCGCTGATTTGCGGTGTGCCGCCCAGGTAGCCGGTTTGCGCGATGCGGTCCTTGATTTTAATCTGGTAGGCATCAAGGGTGATGCTGGTGGCGTCCGTCGGTTGCAGGGTCAGGCCCAGGCTGAAGTTGGTGGACTTCTCAGGTTTGAGAGTCTCGGCACCGAGTGCCTTGGCAACATCGGAGTTGACCGCAACGTTACGGTAGTCGAACAGCTGGCCGTTCACGCTGGTTTGCGAGGTGGAGCTGTAAATCTGCTGGGCCAGCGAAGGCGCACGGAAACCGGTGCTGAAGGTGCCGCGTACTGCCAGGATCGGGGTGAGCTGGTAGCGGGTGGAGAACTTGCCGTTAGTCGTGGTGCCCGAGCCATCGTTGTAGTGCTCGTAGCGACCGGCCAGGTCGACGTGCCATTTATCGGTGAAGTCCTGGCCGATCTCACCATACCCGGCGAGGCTGGTGCGGCCTTTTTGCGCAGCATCCTGCGGGGTGGTACCGGCACCGGAGATGGTGCCCGGTGCGATCAGGCCACCGCTGGCTCCGGTGGTGAAAGGGCCGCTGGCGTAGGAGGCGAAGTCACCCTTGCCGATCTTGTAGTTCTCGTAGCGTTGCTCCAGGCCCCAGGAAATCTGCGTGGGTTTGTGCAGGCCGAGGTCAAATGCGCGGGTCAGATCGAGGTTGTTGGTCCACTGGCTGAAAGTTTTCACACCGGTGTCCACCGAGGTCGGCGAGTCCGGGCCGTAGCTCAGGTTGTAGGTGTGACGCAGGGTCGCTTCGGCGTGGTCCTGGCCATAGGTGCTGGACAGGTCATAGTCCCAGCCGGCGAGTTCGCCCTTGCCGCCAAACGCTACCTGGAAGTCATTTTCGATAAAACGCAGGGTGTCTTCGATGCCTTCGGGGAAGGGTGTGCGAATGCCATCGAAACTGGCGGGCTGGTGGAAAGCCAGCGGTTTTTCCGAGTTGCGGCGGGTGTAGGTGGAGAATGAGTAGAGCGTGAGGGCATCGTCCACCGGCAGCTCGGCGTTGTAGCCGAAACTGAAGTTGCGTGCCTCGGGCAGGCCGGTGCCGTAGTAGGTGTGTTGCAGGCTGGTGTTGCCGGCCGAGTCGGTATAGGGCGCGTTGTCGGAGCGGTCGGAGATTTTCTGTTTTTTCACGTCCAGGGCGAGGTTGATAAAGCCGTCGTTGGGCAGCGCCAGGCCGACATTGCCGGTTTGGCGCGCGGTTTCGCCATCGCCGTTTTGATAGTTCTGGCCGTAGCTGGTGGACAGGCTGCCGCCGTGGTCGGTCTGCTTGAGCACGATGTTGACCACGCCACCAATCGCATCCGAACCATACTGGGCCGAGGCGCCGTCGCGCAGCACTTCGACATGATCCACCAGAGCGGTGGGGATCATGTCCAAGTCCACCGGTTGCGAGCCGGAGTTGAGGTAGGTGCCGTTATTGAGCAGCGCGCTGTTGTGGCGACGCTTGCCGTTGACCAGTACCAGCACCTGGTCGCCATTGAGGCCACGCAGACTGATCGGGCGCACCACCGACGTTGAGCCGAAGCCTGACGATGCTGGCTGATTGAGGGATGGCAGTACCTTGCTCAGAGCGCGGGTGAGGTCGCCTTGCCCGGTGGCCAGCAGTTGCTTGGAGGAGATCACGTCCACGGGTGACGGGCTCTCGGCCAGGGTGCGCGCCTGGCCACGGTTGCCGATCACCACAACGGTGTCCAAGGGGTTATCGCTGGCCGGCGCGTCGGCGGCAAGAGTCAGGCTGCTGTAGCTGGCGGCTTCGTACAGGGCAATAAACAACAACGTGTGGGCGAAGGCCTTACTGGGTCGGCGACCTGTGGCGCGTGATGCATTCATGATGGGAAATACTCCAGTGGTTTAAGGTGTTGGGCCTTGATAGAGGACGGCTTGTTGAATTCAAGCTCTGGTGGGAAGGCTGGAGAGCAAGGGCTATGCCATCTGTTAAAAGTGTTTAAAAACATAGACTTATTAGGTGATAAACGGGGGTGTTGGTGTTTTTTTAACAGGCCGAAGGGCAGGGTGTTGGTTTTTGTGCAGGGGCTTTCATCGGCAACCGGGTAGTGAGCCGTAAGGCTTGGGTGGTTGTGCTTGGCACACGACTTGCTCTCCCCACGCGACACCCTGAACCCAAGGAAGCTATTTCTGTATGCCTAGACCCGGCCCGCGCAATGCCCTCACCGATATCCCAGGCCTCACGGTCGGCCACGCCACGGACCTGCACGTCGACACCGGCGTCACAGTGATTCGCCCCAATGGGTTCTGGACTGCCAGCATCGACATTCGCGGCGGTGGCCCTGGCGGGCGTGAAACTGCTGCGCTTGAGCCGGAAAACATGGTCGGCCAGCTCCATGCCCTGGTATTTGCCGGCGGCTCGGTCTTCGGCCTGGGTGCGGCGGATGCTGTGGCGGCGAAACTGTCCCACGACCAAGTGGGCCTGCACCTCAAACCCGGCGCTCCAGCTATTCCCATCGTGCCCGCAGCGGTGTTGCATGACCTGGCCAACGGCGGCGACAAAGACTGGGGGTTGGAACCGCCTTACCAACGCTTGGGCTTCGAGGCGCTAGCCAATGCAGGTGAGGACTTTGAGTTGGGCTCGGTGGGTGCCGGTCGTGGCGCCATGGCCGGGGTGCTGAAAGGTGGGCTGGGTACCGCTTCCCTGAATCTGGGAAATGGCTTGATCGTCGCTGCATTGGTGGTCGCCAACCCAATAGGCTCGGTGTACATGCCCGACGGCCAGACCTTCTGGGCGTGGCCCTGGGAAGTGGCGGGGGAGTTCGGTGGACAGCGTCCTGAAGCCGAGATGGACTGCAGCGACCCGATGCCGGAGTTGTCACGCCTGGATTCGATGGGCCGCCTGCAAGCCGGGGCCAACACGACGCTGGTGGTGGTCGCCAGTACCGCTCGGCTCACTGTGGCTGAGTGCAAGCGCGTGGCGATCATGGCTCAGGACGGGATTGCCCGTGCGGTGCGTCCGGCGCATTTGCCGTTTGATGGGGACACTGTATTTGCCTTGGCGTCGGCGGCGGTTGAGTTGAGCGATGGCCCACGGCGGCAGGTAGAGATTGGTTGTATTGGCTCGGCGGCTGCGGATTGCGTGGCGCGGGCGATCGCCAGAGGGGTGTTCAGTGCCAGGGGCTAACCACTCTCCACTGTAGGAACCGGTTCGCCGGCGATGGCGGCGGCTCAGCTTGCACCTGTGTCAACTGACAGACCGCTAACGCCGACAAGCCGGCTCCTGCTGCTTAGGTGAAACGTGATAGGCGCGTCTGTGCCTTTGCCGCCAGCTCCGGCAACTTCAACGCCTCATACACCCGTATCAAACTCCGATTCGTCGGCACATCCCACCCGTCATACCGGCGCCGCAATTCCAGTGTCTGCTGCGCACCCAACCAATCCCCGGCCTTCACGCGTGCATCCAGCTCCACCAGGGCAAACAGATCGCGCTGTGCGTGGCTGCCACCAATCTCATTCAGCCGGGGAAGGGCGATCGTCAGTTGCGCCAGCGACTGTTGCCAGTCCCCGCGTGCATGGGCCAATAAGCCCTTCGCCAACGGCAGGGTCACTTCGCCCCATACCGGCCGTGCGTCGAAGCTGTACTGGCGCAGCGCCGCCAGCAACCTATCCGCCTCCGGCTTGCCCGCCCGGGCCAGGCCATACAGGTACTGCACGCTCAGGAACGGCTGTACCGTATCGCAGACCCGACGTTGCAGGTAGGGTGCCAGCGCCTGCCAGCGCTCTCCCACGTTGATGCCGGCCAGTTCCAATCGGGCGAGCAAGGACACGGCGCCGACCTGGTCCTGAGAGTATTCCGGGAGGATGCCCCACACGTGTTGGTCGTAAATCTCCAGCACGCGCTGATCCTCGCCCCGCGCCAGGTAGAACAACGCCAGGTGCCACCAGTTGTGGGTGTACATGAACGAGTTCAAACCGTCCCAGTGATGGGTCACGCTTTCCAGGAACGCCGTGCCTTCCTCGATACGTCCCTGGGTCAGCATCACATGGGCCAGGGCGTGCTGGGCCCAAGGCTCCGAGGGTTGCAGGCGCAAGGCTTGCAGCGCGCTGGCTTCGGCTTCTTCGAGCAGGTGGCATTGCTCGTAGGCGAAGGCCAGCAGGCCGTGGCTGTGGGCAATATCGGGTGCGCCAGCGGTGGCCTTTAGGCCGATGCGCAACAGGGCGGGCCAGTTGCCGCGGTTGAATTCCAGGTACTGGTTGAGCTTGGCGGCAAACAGGTCGCGGGGGTAGCGGTCGAGCAGGTTTTCGCTCAAATGCAGGACCTGATCGAGGTCGTCCTTGATCCAGGCTTGCAGCACGCCAAGGTACAGCTGGGCGCGCGGGTGAGCGGCGTGCGCCGCACGTTGGCGGTATTTTTCCGCGAGTGCCGGGCCCTCGGGCGACTCGATGAACATCAGCAGCAAGCCGGCAAACGCATTGGCCAGCGCGGAGTCGGGATCGGCATCGGCGGTGGCAAGGATGCGTTCGGCACGGGGCTGGTAGCCGAGGAAGCCGCCTATGAAGTCGTCCAGCCCTTGGAGGGTGGTGGGGTCGGTGGTGTCGATGGGGTTGCCCAGGTAATCCAGTGACATGGTGGCGAGGCTCGTTTATTCAGATGGCAGTTGCAGGGGCAAACCTCGTGCCATCGACCAGCGATGGACCCCTGTGGGAGGGGGCTTGCCCCGATAGCGGCGGGTCAGTTGGCGCATTCATTGATGACCCACCGCTATCGCAGGCAAGCCCTCTCCCACATTTGAAATGCTTTGCTGCTGCTTTTTGCACACTCAGGCGCAGCTCTGTGGTTTTTTCATCAGCGCGACCACCGCCCACCCCAGCAATACCCGCCCAACCGCCCATGGCACAACGCTTGCAAAACCCTCGTTATATTGTTCAATTCGAGGAGACTCCATGCGCTCATTCTCTTTCCGCCGTGCCCTCACGTCCGTGGCACTGTGCACCACGTTGCTGGCCGGCCAGGCTCACGCGCAACCCCAGGAGGGCGGGGTGCTCAACCTGGTGGCCCAGCCGGAGCCGCCCTCGCTGATGCACGGCGTAGTCAGCCATGTGTCGACCCAATACGTGAGCGGCAAGGTGCTCCAGGGCCTGCTCACCTTCGACACACACCTTGCGCCCAAACCGGTATTGGCCAAAGCCTGGACTATCTCCCCTGACGGCCTCACCTATACCTTCGACTTGCAGGACGGCGTGCACTGGCACGACGGTCCAGCGTTCACCGCCGATGACGTGGTGTTCAGCTTCCAGACCTTCTACCCCGAGGTGGACAAGCGCCTTGGCGGTATCATCACCGAGTACGTCGAGAGCATCACCGCCAAAGGTCCGCTGCAGGTGGTCTTTCACCTGAAGAAACCTTTTGCACCGTTGCTTTCGGCCTTGGGCAGCGGCTTGCGTCCGGTGGTACCGAAGCACCTTTACGAGAACACCGACTTTCGTAACAACCCCTATAACCTAAAACCGGTGGGTACCGGGCCGTTTGTGTTCGTCGAGTGGAAACGAGGCGCCTATATCAAGCTGGCCAAGAACCCCAACTACTGGAAAAAGGGCCTGCCGCACCTCGACAGCATCATCTTCCACGTCATTCCTGATGCCTCTTCGCGTGCCGCCGCGTTCGAGCGTAACGACGTGCAAGTGTTGCGCAGCGGCGATGCGGATTACTCAGACCTTAAGCGCCTGACCGCCTTGCCCGATGTGCAGTCGTCGGAAAAGGGCTGGGAGTTGTATTCGGGTCTGGCCTTCCTGCAAATCAACACGCGCAAGCCACCGTTGAACAACCCCAAGGTGCGCCAGGCGATCCTGTATGCGCTGAACCGACAGTTCATCGTCGATAACATCTTCTTCGGCTCGGGCAAGGTCGCCCAGGGGCCGTTTGTGTCCAGCTCGCCTTACCACGATCCCCAGTTGCCGCAGTACGCCTATGACGTGAAAAAGGCCAAAGCGCTGATTGCCGAATCCGGCGTGGATGTCGGCGCGGTGCGCATTCGCCTGCTCAATGGCGAGAAGGGGGGGGCCTGGGAGCGCCTGGCCGAATACACCAAGCAGTCCTTGCAACCCCTGGGTTTCAAGGTGCAGGTGGTCACGTCCGACGCGGCGACCTGGTTCCAGCGCGTAAGCGACTGGGACTTCGACCTGACCTACAATTTTATCTTCCAGATCGGCGATCCCTACCTGACCAGCGCCTACCTGTTCCGCTCCGACTACATACTCAAAACCTCGCCGTTCGCCAACGTCAGCGGCTACAACAGCGCCGAGGCCGACGCCTTGTGGGCGAAAGTCGCCGATACCCCGGAAGACCCGGAGCGCAAACAGCTCTACAGCCAGCTGGAGAACGTGCTGAACACCGACCTGCCCATCGCACCGATCTTCGAAATGCGTTACCCGACGCTGTTTCACAAACAGGTGAAAAACCTGCTGCAGACCGCTACCAGCCTTAACGAGGACTACGAGAGCGTGTACCTCGAGGCCCTGGCACCATGAATGGCGTGTTGTATTTCAGCGGGCGGCTCGTCAAGGCGTTGCTGATGGTGGTGGCGGTGCTGGTGCTGAGTTTCCTGCTGATTCGGCTGGCGCCGGGCGATCCTGCATTGCTGTTGGCAGGAGAGGCGGGGGTGGACGATGTGCAGTTTATCGAGCAGCTGCGCCAGACCATGGGCCTGGATAAACCGCTGCTCCAGCAGTTGCTGATATACCTGGGCCATATCGCCCACCTGGACCTGGGTTATTCCTACCGAAACCAGACGTCGGTGTGGTCGCTGATTGCCGAACGGTTGCCGGCAACGCTGGCATTGATGGGCTCGGCCTTTGTGGTTTCTTCCGTGCTTGGCGTGACCTTGGGTGTGCTGGCGGCGCGGGCACGGCAGACGCGGCATTGGCTGGACGGCGTGATCTCCCACGGTGCCTTGTTGCTGTACGCGATGCCGCCGTTCTGGCTGGCGATGCTGATGATTTTGCTGTTTTCCGTAAGTCTGGATTGGTTGCCGGCGTTCGGTATGGAGACCGTGGGCCGGGACTTCTCGCTGCTGGATCGCCTGCGGCATCTGTTGTTGCCGTGCCTATCCCTGAGCGTGCTGTTTCTGGCCCTGTATATCCACCTCACCCGAGCCGCCGTGCTCGATGCTCTTGGTCAGGAATACGTGCGCACTGCTCACGCCAAAGGCCTGCATCCACGACGGATCCTGTATGTACATGTGTTGCGCAATGCACTGCTGCCGGTGGTGACTTTCGCTGGTTTGCAACTCGGCCAACTGGCCAGCGGTGCGTTACTGGTGGAGGTGGTGTACTCCTGGCCTGGCATTGGCCGCTTGATGTATGACTCATTGGCCCAGCGTGACTACGGTGTGTTGATGGGCGGCTTTCTGGTGATCTCGATTTTGGTGGTGGGCTTCAATGTGTTGACCGATGTGATTTGCCGTTTGCTCGACCCACGTATTGGCGCTGGAGGACAGGGCTGATGGCGGTGCTCACACGCTTTATTCACCAGCCGTCGGCGCTGGCCGGCGCGTTGTTTTTGCTGGTGTTAGCAGCACTAGCGACTGCCGCGCCGTGGCTCACCAGTAGCTCGCCCTGGGAAATGAACACCCAGCCGATGCTACCGCCGTTCCACGATTCGGCGCACTGGCTGGGCAGCGATATGCTCGGCCGCGACCTCGGCAGCGGCTTGCTCTACGGCGCCCGTGTGTCCCTGGCCGTGGGGGTGTTGACCAGTCTGGCGACCTTGCTGGTGGGGCTGCTCGTCGGCGCTGTCGCCGGTTATTTCGGTGGATGGCTCGACGGCGCGCTGATGCGGATAGCCGAGTTCTTTCAGATCATTCCGCAGTTAGTGTTGGCGGTGATCCTGGTGGCGGTGCTGGAGCCGTCCCTGGGTTCCATCGTGCTGGCGATTTCGCTGGTAGCGTGGCCGGGCGTCGCGCGGCTAGTGCGCAGCGAATTCCTTACCCTGCGACAACGTGAGTTTGTGCAGGCGGCGCGGGTGCTGGGGCAATCGCCATTAGGCATCATCAGCCAACAAATCCTGCCCAATGCCTTGGCGCCGTTGTTGGTGACCATGACCTTTGTGATGGCCACTGCAGTTCTCACCGAAGCCGCGTTAGCGTTTCTCGGCCTGAGCGACCCTGAGGCCATGAGCTGGGGTTACATGATCAATGCGTCCCGTGGGCTGCTGCGGGATGCCTGGTGGATGAGTTTCTTGCCGGGCGTGGCGATTGTGCTGTGCGTGCTGGCGGTGAACCGGGTGGGCGAAGGCCTGCGCGTGGCCTTTGAACCGGGGAGGTCGCTATGACGTTGCTCAGTGTGGAAAACCTGCGTATCGCCTTGCCGGCCGGTGCCGACCGCAGTCACGCGCTGTATGACCTGTCGCTGCAATTGCGCAGCGGCGAATGCCTATGTGTAGTGGGCGAGTCCGGCTCGGGCAAGTCGATGTTGGCCAAGGCATTGTTGCGCCAGTTACCGACGCCGCTGAGCGTGGAAAGCGGGCGACTGGTGTTTCGTGATGAAGACCTGGCGAAGCTCAGTGAAACCGCGATGCGCCAGCTGCGCGGGCGAGATATAAGCATGGTGTTCCAGGAGCCCATGAGCGCGCTGAACCCGCTGCTGCGCGTGGGTGAGCAGATCGATGAAACCCTGCGCGCCCACGGGGTGAAATCGGCCCAGGAGCGTCGCCGACGGGTTGTGGAGTTGCTGGGTTATGTCGGCCTGCCCGAGCCTGAACGCCTGCGCCTGGTCTATCCCTTTGAGCTCTCCGGTGGCCAGCGCCAGCGCGTGGTCATCGCCATGGCGTTGGCGTTCGATCCCTCGTTACTGATCGCCGACGAACCCACCTCGGCGCTGGACGTGACCACCCAGGCGCAGATCATCGATCTGTTACGCAAGATTCAACAGGACAAGGGCATGTCGCTGTTGTTCATCACCCATGATTTCGCCGTGGTCGAGGCCATTGCCGACCGCGTGCTGGTGCTGGAAAAAGGTCAACTGGTGGAGCAGGGCAGCGCCCATCAAGTATTGCGCAAGCCTCAGGCGCTTTATACCCAGCAACTGCTGGCAGCGGTCTCGGCGCAACCTCGGGCCCCGCGCACGACGGTGGACGGGAGTGTGGTGCTCAAGGCCGAGCAACTCAATAAAGTGTTTCGCAGCAACAGCGGTTGGTGGCGCAAGCGTGCCACCCAGGCCCTGGCGCAGATTCAGTTGACCCTGCGCCAGGGTGAAACCCTCGGCATTGTTGGGGAGTCAGGCTCGGGGAAATCCACTCTGGGGCGTTGCCTTGTTCGGCTGCTACGTGCTGACAGTGGTCAAATTCAATGGCTGGGTCAGGATGTAACGGCGCTTTCCGAAGGGCGTTTGCGAGCATTGCGTAGCGATGTGCAGATGATTTTCCAGGACCCGTTTGCCTCGCTCAATCCGCGCCAGACCGTCGGTCGTATCGTCATGACCGGCCCGCTGGTACAGGGGCACTCAAAGGCCGAGGCCGAGCGGCGCACGCGCTCATTTTTGGCGTTGGTTGGGCTACCCGCCACGGCGTTCGAGCGCTATCCCCATGAGTTCTCCGGTGGCCAGCGCCAACGTATCGGTATCGCCCGTGCCTTGGCTGTGGAGCCGAAAATACTCATCGCGGACGAATGCGTTTCCGCTCTGGATGCGCTGATCCAGGTACAGATTCTCGAGTTGCTTGAAGACCTGCAACGTCGGCTCAAGCTGAGCATTGTGTTCATCACCCACGATTTGCGAGTGGCCGCCAGACTGTGTGATCGCATTGCCGTGATGCAGGGCGGGCATGTGGTGGAGCAGGGGGAAACGGCAACGCTACTGGTCCATCCGCAACACGCTTATACCCAGACCTTATTGCGTGGTTTTTCCAGAACGGTCCCCCCTTCGACAGTCACTCCTCAAAACCTTGAATCCAAAGAGGCTTGTCCCACTCATGGCTGATTTACACGCATTTTCTGATTTACCTCTGGTGCGGGGCGAGCGGGTGGAAATCCGTCCAGGACGGTACCTGAGCATCGCTTATCAACCAGGCACGCATCAGGCAGATACAGTCTTGTTCTTCGGGCATGGTGGTGGTGGTCACAAGGATCAATGGCGCGAGTTATGGCAGTCGTTGTCCGATCAGGGATACAGCCTGGTGGCGTGGGACCTGTTGGGGCACGGTGATAGCGAAAAGCCGCGCCAGCCGCAGGCCTATGCCTGGTCGGAACTGGTGGCAGATCAGCTGGAAATACTGAGCCGCTACGCGGCAAGGCGGAATATCCTGGTCGCACATTCCTTTGGTACCGGACTGGGGTTGAGTGCCTTGCTGGAGCTCCCACACAGGTTGCCGCAGGTGACCATAGATGGCGCCCTGCTGCTAGGCACACAACTGCATCGCCCGTTGAGCCGCGGTGGTCTGATGGCGCTGCCTGCCTGGGTGTTGGAGCTGCTGCGGCCGTTGCTGGCCAAGGGCTTTCGTCAGCGTGCGTGGCACCCCGCAGCCGATTCCCGGCTGGTGGCCTACGAGGAAAACCTGACTCGTCGTAATCGTCTGTATGTGTTCAAGTCTCTGCTGCAAAACGCCCAATGGCCCGACGCCGATGCCCTGGCCCGACTGACGTTGCCGACTTATGTGTTAGCGGGAGACAGCGACGGGCTGACTCCCTCCAGTGGGGGGGGAGCGCTCGCCCGACAGCTGCCAACGGGTAGCTTTGAGGTGTTGGAGCGGTGTGGTCATCAATTGATGTTGGAGCGGCCTGCACAGGTGCTGGCGGCGTTCCAGAGGCTGATGAAAAAACTTGATCAGCGTCCAGGTGCGTCCAGCTAATCTGGCTTCAGTTGTGGATGCGGGCCCTTCAGCTTAGGCGTTCGGACTACGTCACTATCAGGAGCCCTGCAGCCTGACTATCGGCCGGACTGAGATAGCGGTGCGGCTGATCGGCGAAGAACAGAATAGAGTCACCAGTAGAGAGCAGATAGCGATCATCGTTGACGCTGATTTCCAGCATGCCCTGCGACACTGTGCGGTGAAGGCATGGGCTATGCGCGAAATGGATTGGTACTCCTTGGGGTGACGGTTGTTCTGCAAGTAATGTCTGTAGTCAGCCACTGCGACATCAACCCAGCAAGCGCGCAGGTTGCTCCAACGACAATGAGCACTCTGCGTCTTTGAACTGAGGTGATCTGATAGCATTCAACGGCGGTAGGGAACTGTAGCAGGTGACTTTTCGAGAAGAAGATTGTTGAGCCTCAGGCTAGGGGCATCCTTTTCAGACCATCCAAAGCATGCCCTCAGATGTGCCCCCAATCTAGCAATCCACTGGAAGTGAACGAAGCCACATGGTTTGTGGAAATGCGAAAATGATCAGAAGAATTGCCTGTCCTACGAGGCAGAAAGACTCTCAGGCAAGCCAAAAAACATCTGAATCCGCGACCTCAACCACCGCTCCCCCGGATCATTGTCCTGCGACCCACGCCACGCCATGTGCAATTCGAACGTGCGCACCGGCAATGGCGGTTCTTCTGCACGCAAGCCTCCCGCGGCCGTCAGTGCTTCGGCCGCGTAGTCCGGCACGATGGCAACAATGTCGGTGCCTGCCAGCAACGTCCCCAGGCCGTTGAACTGCGGTACTGCGAGCACCACATGGCGCTTGCGGTCGAGCTTTTCCAACTCTTCATCGATAAACCCGCTCAAGTCGCCGGCGAACGACACCAGGGCGTGGGGGCGGGCGCAGAAGTCGTCGAGGCTCAGGGCGCCCGGCACGCTGTCGGCGCGCAGCAGTTTCGGCAGGCTGCGGCGCAGTACTTTGCGCTTGGCGTTGGCCGGCAGGTCGGCGGTGTAGCTGACGCCGATGGAAATTTCGCCGGAGGCGAGCAGGCCGGGCATCAGGATGTAGTTGACGCGGCGCACCACCAGTACGATGCCGGGGGCTTCGGCGCGCAGACGTTTGAGCAGTTGGGGCAGCAGGGCGAATTCGACGTCGTCGGACAGGCCGATGCGGAACACCGCGGTGCTGGTGGCCGGGTCGAACTCGGCGGCGCGGCTGACGGCGGTGGAAATCGAGTCCAGGGCCGGGGAGAGCAGGGCGAAGATTTCCACGGCGCGGGCCGAGGGTTCCATGGTGCGCCCGGTGCGTACGAACAACGGGTCATCGAACAGCCCGCGCAAGCGCGATAACGCTGCGCTGATGGCCGGCTGGCCAAGGAACAATTTCTCGGCAGCGCGGGTCACACTGCGCTCATGCATCAAGGTTTCGAATACGATCAAGAGGTTAAGGTCGACACGACGCAGGTCGTTACGGTTCATCTTGTGTCCTGGAAGAGTCAGCTTTACTTGACGAGAGCGGCCATATAAGAGCCCTGAAGGTCCATTCAGACGCGTGACCGGTATGAATCTTACGGGGAAAGGCTGGTACTCTGCACCGGCTAATTGAGTTTTCCTACGATACTTGAGGTCTATTCCTCAGATGCGGAATCAATGACAGACATGTCGACTATTAACGGCGACCGGTGGTCTTAGCCGGAAAGCCCAGATAGAGTTCATGGCAATAGAGGTTACTTTGACGAGGTTTGCGATGTCCCGCACGATCCGTTTTCACAAGTTTGGTCCGGCCGAGGTGCTCAAGTGCGAAGAGCATGCAGCCGCGCAGCCCGCACCGGGCGAAGTGCAGGTCCGTGTCGAGGCGATTGGCATCAGCTGGTATGACATTTTGTGGCGCCAGAACCTGGCGTCTTCCCACGCACGCCTTCCATCCGGCCTTGGCCATGAGATGGCCGGGGTGGTCGTAGCCTTGGGCGAGGGCGTGGATGACTTGGCAGTGGGCGATAAGGTGGCCAGTTTTCCGGCCGAGAGCCCCAATGATTACCCGGTGTATGGCGAGCAGATCGTCCTGCCCCGTTCGGCCCTGACCCGCTATCCGGACGTCTTGAGCCCCATCGAAGCCAGCGTGCACTACACGCCGCTGCTGGTCGCCTACTTTGCGTATGTGGACCTCGCACGGGTCAAACCCGGGCAGTTTGCCCTGGTGACCGACGCCAGCCACTGTGCCGGCCCTTCGTTTGTGCAACTGGGCAAGGCCCTGGGTGTGCGGGTGATTGCCGCCACCAAGGACAGCGCTGAGCGCGAGTACCTGCTTTCTCTGGGCGCAGAAAAAGTCATTGTCACCGAGGAACAGGACCTGCTGATGCAAATCAACAAGTTCACCGACAACCGCGGTGTCGACGTGGTGTTCGATGGCTTGGGTGGCCCGCAGATGTCGTTGCTCGGTGATGTGCTGGCGCCCCGTGGCAGCCTGGTGCTGTATGGCTTGCAGGGCGGTAACCAGACACCGTTCCCGGCGTGCGCGGCGTTCCAGAAGAACATTCAGTTCTTCGTGCACTGTATCGGCAACTTCACCGGCAAGCCGGAGCTGGGCATCATCCAGGATCAGGTGGCGTTGCAGCGTGCGTTGCGTGACATCAACCAACTGACCGCCGATCGTGTGCTCGTGCCCCTGAAAACCACGGTGTTTCCGTTCAATCAGTTTGTCGAAGCCCACCGTTACATGGATGAATGCCCGTGCCGCGAGCGGGTTGCGTTGCAGGTTGCGGCTGTTTGAGCTGTAGGAGTATTCGTAAATGAGTACTCCGACGCCTGAGTGAATGGGGCAAATGCGCCATTTGACAGGGCTTAACCCGCCCGCTCCAGAAGCTGCCGACCTGGTACTTTCAGCCCACAAATCCGGCCCTCTCTCCCTGACGCCGCCCTGAATCCCAGTGCGGCGTCGTTGCATGTGCACCTTTTACGCGACATCGGTTGCTCATCTGAGCTGGTTTCAGGCCAGCTTCTGTATCTATTAATCATTATTCCAGCACTGATAATTGCGCCTTCACTTTCATCTCAAGGACTGAGCAATGATTGAATCCATGACTCGGCTGCTGATAGTTGCTCGAACTATCGACGCGGCCCACAGGTGTACTCAGCAAGACAGGTACTTTCATAAAGCGTACCGGCCATGCAAATGGAAAAGTTGTTTGAGCCTATTGTCGGACACTTCTTTAAAAGGCTGGTTAAAAACGCGTAGGACCTTGTCGGAAGCCTCCTAAGGCTAACCTTTTAGAAATTTTTACCAATATTTTCATTAGGTTATGCGCTTGTACGGGTAAAAAATGCTTCCCGGCAATCCCTGTCGTTTTGTTGCGTGGTGCTAGTGTCTAATCATCGGCGCACAATGCGAGGCGCGATTTTCCTACACGCAAAATAGGTCAAGCAAACACTGTCAGCAGTTGCTTGAAACTGATATTTCAACTCGGGTAGTAGAACTATGAGCACTATTCACGAACAGGCTATGAATCATGTTTACCAGCAAGTTCTGCAACGTCTGATCGGGCACTTCACTCGCGCGGGACGTACCGCTCTCCAGTTACTGGTCCAGCGAATCATTGTCGCGGCAGGCGGGATGGAGCAGGTGGGGAATTTCAAGGTACTGGTGGCCCACGGTGGCGGTGAAGTCAGCAGCTATACCCTGGCGCTGCTCCGAGCGGCTCAACTGACCATTGCCGGTCGCGCGCCACGTACCTTTCAACTGAGGGTCGCGACGCTACGGCACGCGGGCATGACCGAGGGGCAGCTCGATACCCTGAATCGCGGCTACGGCCGGCTGTTTCTCCACGATGACCCGCGTGTCGAGTTGTTGATGGTGGAAAACCAGGAGGTACAACCCTTCAATCACCAGCGTCCGGTCTCAGCGATCGGGCGAAAGATCAGCCAGCGCAATATGTTGATGGTGGGCCATGTGAGTGCCGGGGACTGCCGCGCCACCCTGTGCAACGACACTTACCTGGCCGTCGGTGATTTTTACCAGCGTGTCACCACGTGCAATGGCGGCGTCCATGCGCTGGTCAGTGGTGACTCCCCGCGTAGGCAGAGTCAGTTTCTCGCCTGGCTCAAGAAAACCGCCCAGGGCGCAGGCGTCCATGTTCCCAAGGGCCATCCGCTGTCGCTCAACGCGTTGTTCGCCCACATGGACGAGTGGAGCACCGGTTATTTCCAGGATGTGTTCGGTGAGCATTACGTGGCCAGTGATAACCCCAGCACGGCGGGGCATCGTCACTTGGCCTACATCGGCATCGCCGACCTGCTGGAAGATGTCGACATCGCGTCGACCTCCCTGCTGACCGAGTTCATGGCCTACGCTCCCGATCCACTGGGCTTTCACTTCAGCCATCCGGCCTATTCCAATCCGTTGCTGATGGCTCATCTACGTGGGTTGCAGGCCGAATGCCTGCGTGCGCTGGATTATGAGGAAGGCGTCGAAGGTTTTGTCCAGCAGGCCGCCGCGTACATGCGCCGTCTGCGCATGCCCGACGACTTGCTCGTTCAGGCCGGGACCCGCGAAGGGCGCATGCTCTGGAGTACCTACGCCCAGGAGTTCTTCGGCTTGGATGAGACCCAACTGACCTGCCTGCTGTTTTCACCCTTTGTTCATCACGGAGAGCGACTGGAAGGTTATCTGCGCCAATGTCACCCGGGCATGCTGGTGGCGTTGCCTGAGTTGCACAAAGTCCTCCAGGGCAACGGTTCCGCCGAAATGCTGCAGCAGTGGGTAACGGACACCAGCGGTTTGCCGATGCCCTTGTTGCAGCACCTGTACCGCAAACGGCCGCTGGCCAGAGAAAACGGCATGTGTCGCGCCGCTGCGGCCCAGGGCGCCGCGCAGGCCGTGCCATTGTTCGGGCGATGACGCTGCGCGGCGAGCGTCAGGCGGATTTCGCGTATCAGGCGGTCTATCGCTACATGATCAGCCTGATCAACGAGGTCAGTACCGACACCCGGGTAAAACTGCCGTCGTTACGGCAGTTGGCCGGACGCCTGAACGTGTCCATTTCGACGATCCAGTACGCCTATGCGCTGCTGGAGAAGGAGGGCAGGGTGTATTCGGTGGCCAAATCCGGCTATTACGCCTGGCCGATGTCGGCAAACCCGCTGGCGTGGGCCGGCGGGGGCCTGCTTGATCGCCTCTACGCGGCGGCCCGGCGCCCCGGCATGCTGGTACTCAGTGGTGACGAGCCGGCATTGCTGGGCTCCCTGGATGAAACACTGCTGCGGCTCGAGCGGGAACTGGTGCGCCAGTACCCGTCGCATTTGCAGCCCTGGTCCCAGCCCTGCGGTGTATGGGAATTACGCGCAGCCCTGGCCGCGCGCTATACCTCGTCGCCCACGCGCTGCTGGCATGCCGACGACGTGTACATCGGCGCCGACCTGCGCGGCGTGTTGGACATCCTGATCGAAGTGCTGGGCCTGCGGGGCACCACCGTGATTGTCGAGTCGCCCTGCGACTGGTTGATCCTGCGCCTGTTGCAGGACGCCGGGGTGCGCATCATCGAGTTGCCCTGGACGCTGGAGGGTCGCCTGGATCGAACTGTGCTGGGGAAGCTGTTGCGTGATGAGCCTGTGCATCTGGTGTTGCTCTCGTCTTCCGTCAGCCTGCCCAGCGGGGTGGCCATGTCAATCGACGAGCGTCTCGACGTGGCACACCTGCTGGAGCAGTCCGGTTGTTGGTTGCTTGAAAACGACACCTTTGGCGAGCTGGGTTTTGAAGCCCCCCACACCGCATTGCGTGAACGGGTGAACCCTGAGCGGCTGATCGTGTTTTCTTCGTTCGAGAAAGTGCTCGGCTCGGAAGCCCCCTACGGCTACCTGCTGTGCCGGCGCATGAGCAATGAGTTGCAGCGTCAGTTCCTGCTGCGCTCATTCCGTTTATCGTCGATCCGTCAGCGCGCGATTGCCCGTTTGTACCAAAGCGGGCGGATTGACCAGCACCTGCACACGCTGCGCCAACGCTTGAGCGAGCAGGCGGCGCACATGAGCCAGCGCCTGGAACAGCACTTGGGCGACCAGGTGACTTATCGGATGCCGGCCGCCGGTGCCGCGTTCTGGCTGGCCTCCACCCGTGCCGTAGACATGCGCCAGGCATTTCAGCGCCTGCTGGCACGGCAAGTGGTGATCGCCCCCGGGGAGCTGTTCAGTGTCAGTGGCTTGCACCAGCAGCACCTGCGCGTGAGTCACACCTTCCACGGGCAGCCCAATCTGGATATTGCCCTGGAAGCATTGAGCGACGCGTTGCGCCAGGCGCAGACTGGGTGAAATTTCTCTTAACGATGTAGGATCGATACCATCGCGCAGCAGTCCAACTCTCAGTAAACTGGCATTTTTTCCGAATCCTTCTATCCGAGGTTTATGCATGACAATCAGTCCTTTTGCGGGCAAGCCGGCGCCGGCCCAGTTGCTGGTGGATATCCCGCGACTGGTCACGGCCTATTACACCGGCCAGCCTGATGCAGCGATCTCTACCCAGCGCGTAGCCTTTGGTACCTCCGGGCACCGTGGCAGCTCGTTCGAACTGAGCTTCAACGAATGGCATGTGCTTGCCATCAGCCAGGCCATCTGCCTGTATCGCGAAGCCCAAGGCATCAACGGCCCGCTGTTCGTTGGCCTGGATACCCATGCACTGTCGACCCCGGCCGGTGCAAGCGCGCTGGAAGTGTTGGCCGCCAATGGTGTGCACGTGATGCTCGCCGAAGGCGATGAATACACGCCAACCCCGGCAATTTCCCACGCCATCATCTGCTACAACCGTGGCCGTACCAGCGGCCTGGCCGACGGCATCGTTATCACGCCGTCCCACAACCCGCCGCAAAGTGGTGGCTACAAGTACAACCCGCCCAACGGCGGCCCGGCCGATACCCACGTCACCAAGTGGATCGAAGCCAAGGCCAACGAGCTGCTGGCCAATAAACTGGCGGGGGTCAAGCGCATCACCCATGCCCAGGCGCTCAAGGCCGACACCACCCATCGCCATGACTACCTCAACAGCTACGTGGCCGACCTGATCAACGTGATCGACATGGACGCCATCCGCAGCGCCGGCCTGCGCCTGGGCGTGGACCCGCTGGGCGGAGCAGGGGTGCGCTACTGGTCGGCGATTGCCGAGCACTATCGACTGAACCTGGAGGTGGTGAACACTGAAGTCGACGCCACGTTCCGCTTCATGAGCGTCGACTGGGACGGCCAGATCCGCATGGACCCGTCCTCCAGCTACGCCATGCAAGGCCTGATCGGTCTCAAGGAACGCTTCGACGTGGCCTTCGCCTGCGACCCGGACCACGACCGTCATGGCATCGTGACCCCGTCCGGCGGCCTGTTGGCGCCGAACAACTACCTGGCGGTGTCCATCGACTACCTGTTCCAGAACCGTCCAGACTGGCGCGCCGATGCGGCCGTGGGCAAGACCGTGGTCAGCAGCGGCCTGATCGATCGCGTGGCCGCGCGCATCGGTCGTCGTCTCTATGAAGTGCCTGTGGGCTTCAAGTGGTTTGCCGATGGCCTGTTCGAGGGTTCATTGGGCTTTGGCGGCGAAGAAAGCGCCGGGGCGTCGTTCCTGCGCAAGGATGGCACGGTGTGGAGCACCGACAAGGACGGCCTGATCCCGGCCTTGCTGGCGGCGGAAATGACCTCGCGCAAAGGCCAGGACCCGAGCCAGATCTACCGTGGTCTCACCGATGCCTTGGGCGAGCCGTTCGCCATTCGTGTCGACGCCAAGGCCACCCCGGCGCAAAAAGCCTTGCTGGGCAAGCTGTCGCCGCAACAGGTGACTTCCACCGAGCTTGCAGGCGAAAGCATCCAGCAGATCCTCAGCCATGCGCCAGGCAATAACCAGGCGATCGGCGGGTTGAAGGTGATGACCGAAAACGGCTGGTTCGCCGCGCGGCCGTCGGGTACCGAGGACATCTACAAGATCTACGCCGAGAGCTTCATTGGTGAGGACCACCTCAAGCAGCTGGTGGAAGAGGCGCAGGTGCTGGTAGACGGCGCTATCTCGGAATAACCCCAATATGGGAGGGGGCAAGCCTTAATGCCAGTCAGTTAAGGCTTTTTGTAGGAGCGAGCTTGCTCGCGAAAAACTCACAGGCGCCGCGTTCATTCAGGAAGCACGCGTTATCGTTGACGTTTTTCGCGAGCAAGCTCGCTCCTACAGGAGGCAATGTACGCTTAACTGACTGGCATTAGGGCAAGCCTCTCCCATAGTTTATTGGGCCAAAGCGTTGGATCAGGCCAGATCGACCAGCACGATCTCGCTGTCTTCAACCGCCGTTACCCGCAACACTTGCTCATCCTCAACCGCCACACCGTCTCGAGCGTGCGCACGCAAGCCGTTGACCTCAATCACGCCGGTCGCCGGTACCAGATAAGCCCGACGCCCAATGTCCAAGCGGTATTCCGCGCTTTCCCCGGCTTTCAGGTTCGCCGCTACCAGGCGTGCATCCGCGCGGATGCGCAGGCTCTCGCTGTCACCGGCCTTGCCACTGGCCAGGGTCACAAACCCTTCGCGATCACCTTTCGGAAACGGCTTGGCGCCCCAGGAGGGTGGCAGGCCGGCCTCGTTCGGGATGATCCAGATCTGGAAGATCTTGGTCGGCGTGGCTTCCAGGTTGTACTCGCTGTGGGCGATCCCCGTGCCTGCGCTCATCACCTGCACATCACCGGCCTCGGTGCGGCCCTTGTTGCCCAGGTTGTCGGCGTGGCTGATGGCGCCTTCACGCACATAGGTAATGATCTCCATGTCGCGATGGGCGTGCTGCGGGAAGCCGGTGCCGGGGGCGATGATGTCGTCGTTCCAGACCCGCAGGTTGCCCCAATGCATACGCTCGGGGTCGTGGTATTCGGCAAATGAAAAGTGGTGATGGGCGTCAAGCCAGCCATGGTGGGCGCCGCCCAGGGCGTTGAAAGGTCGAAGTTCAAGCATGATCGTCTCCTGTTGATGGCGCCTATGATCCGTGAGCCCATGATCGAAAAAAAGCGTAAAAAATGCCTGATTCCTATCGGTTAATTAGATTGATTGCTGGCGTTTTGACTTTCACTTCATCGCCTAACTGCATGACGGTAAAGCAATTGGCTGGAACTGAGCGCCGATTCCGGCGACCATGGTGCCCTTGTCAAAACCCAGCTCATCGCAGGAGTCCGCGTGCCGCAACACAAGCCTGATCTGCCCCCCGAACTGCGCCCATTGGCGGAAATGCCGCTGCTCAAACGCCTTGCCGCACGCCTGTTTGGCCATGGCCTGACGCGTTTGCGCGCACAGCATCGGTTTTCCTGGTTGCACGGGCAGGCCGATGGTTTTCGCAGTGGTCACGAGGCCGGCGTGGAGTATGGCTATCGCGAGGGCAAGGCCGATGGCCTCGAGGAAGGCCGACAAGTCCTGTTGATCCGCGACTTCCGTCCCGATGAGCACCGCGCGCCCGGCGTCGATGACAGCCTGTTCGACGATTGGCGGCTACCCTTGACCGCCGACGTGAAGAAACGCATCAAGGCTGATGTGGCCCGGTTGCTGCCGGCCCATGCCCAGCCGAGCGCGGCGCAATGGAAGATGATCTTCAGCGATACGCCGTCAACCTCGGTGATCGCCGGTGCCGGCGCGGGTAAATCCACCTCGCTGGTGCTGCGTATTTTGCTGCTCACCCATTACCTGGGGTTCGAATTGAGCTCGATGACCGTGGTGACCTTCACCCGCGAGTCGCGCAAAGACTTCATCAACAAGCTCATGGACATTCTCACCCTGTGGGGCCAACCCATTGATATGAAAGAAGCCCAGGCGGTGGTACGCACCTTTCACTCGCGCATCCTGCCGATGGTCCGCAGCCTGCCGGGTTTTGAGCGCCTGCAGGCGTTTGAAAACCTCAGTGCCGGTTTCGAAGACGCTGACAGCAACCCGTTCGACCTGCGCATCAGCGACGCCCAGCGCCAGCAGATGAATGCCTGCTACCACCAGTTGCAGGGGCGACATGCACGGTTTCGTGAACTGATTGCACCGCTGGCACGCCACGGCCTGCAACTGCGCGAACTGGAGCGCGATCATCCGGATGTACAAAAGCGCATAGCGGTGACCGAACTGGCGGCCAAGCGCGATGAAGAACTCTGCGATGTGATCGAGGACCTGTGGTTTCGTGCCGGCGCCTGGCCGATCAAGGGGATTGAGCCCAGTCGCCAGCGCTTCGAAATCAATGGCGCGCAGTTCCATTGCCACGGCTATATCCCGGCACTGGATGCGTGGGTAGTGCTGGGCTTTGACGCCAGGGAAAACCCCCAGGTCAGCCGGCCGAATTCGAAGCTGTCGGTCCGTGCAGAGTGGGCGGTAAAGCGCACCTTGTTTCAAGCTTTCTGTCGTAAGCCATTGATATGGATGGATAGTTATGATGCATCAAAGCGTCTTTTAAGCAGCCTCGCCGGGGATGCCAGCGCGGGTCCCGGCTTTGATTACAAGGTCAAGGGTGAGCTGGCGTCGGCGCCGCTGCTGGACAGTTTCGTGATGGCCGCCGGCTTTATCGAGAACCTGGGGCTGGACGTGCCGACTGCCGTCGGCCAGATGAGCTTCGCCAAGGACGACCCGGACCGGTTCTTCTTTGAAGCCCTGAGCATTTTCTGGAAGGCCCTGGAAGACCACCTTCTCGACCAATCACCGCCGATCATGACCTATAACCGCATGTTCTCGCTGTTCGGCGAGAACACCCCGGAAAATCTCAAGCTCCTCAGCGATCCGCTGCTGCGGCCAATGTCGCACCTGATGATCGACGAATTCCAGGACGTATCGCCCCAGATCGTTTCGTGGATACGCGCGAGCCTGCGGGAAATCCGCAGTCGTGGGCCGGCGATGCATGTGGGCCGTGGTGCGCAACGTTCGTCCTTGCTGTGCGTGGGCGATGACTGGCAGTCGATCTACGGCTGGCGCGGCAGTTCGCCCAAGTACTTCATGGAATTCAACCAGCAATTCCCGGCGCCGAGCACTACCCGCGTCATGCTCGGCGAGAACTACCGCAGCCATCAGCACATCATCGACGCCGCCGAACATATCGTGCGCGCCGCACCGGCCATCCCGGGGAAAAAGGCCAAGGCCAGCGGCACGCCAAAAGCCTTGGTGCCGGTCACGGTATTGGAGCGGGACGATGCGGCGTTGGGGCGGCAACTGCTGGAGCATTATCAACGGGGCGATTCGATATTAATTCTGTATCGAAAAAGTAGCGATAAGTTACTGATTAAAGAGCATATTCAGTCGATTGTTAATGTTGATTCTAGCTTGCCCGCAGCGACGCGCAGGTTGAAGCAGCTGACGTACCACAGCGCCAAGGGCCTGCAGGCGGATGCGGTGTTCCTGCTCGGTGATTGCCAGCATGTGACCAGCTCGCCCTACAAGAACCAGGTCTACCGCATGGCGGGCCTGGGCAAGGACGGGGACAGCGAACCCTACGACACTGCGCAAAAGGACGAAGTGCTGCGCCTGGCCTACGTCGGGATTACCCGGGCCGTGAGCCATTGCTACTGGTATGTGGAAAAAACCGAGGGCCAGGCGGTGAATGTGCCCAAAGCCTCGGAGCGGGTCGACGGCAGGAAAGCGTTTTTCGACGATCAGCGCCATTAGTAGGGGACAAATGCGATTCCAACGTGGGAGGAGGCTTGCCCCCTCCCACAGTTGAGCTTCTTTCTGCTGGCTGGACCGGAATCAGGCCCTCAGCGACAACGGCGGCACAAACGACTCCAACTCATCCTCCACCGCCTCGATAATCCGCTCCACATCGGCAGCATTCATCACGGTGGCGCAGGGGATGCCGGCGATGGCAATCAGCGTCTCGCCGCTGGCCCGGTCGAACAGGCGGGCGACCATACTGCCGGGCGCATCCATGCTGCCCTCGAAGCCCATCGGATGAAAATGCCAGCGCATCAGCTGGCAGGCGTTGGGGAATGTCACTTTGTTCATGTTGCCCACCTTGTTCATTGAGCGCTTCCTTTAGCTCGCGGCAGGGGGCCAGGACCGTCACTGGTCGTGGCGTCGTAGAAGCTAAAAATAGCATTCGTTCGCAAGTACAAGGTGACTTTTTCTGCCCCGTTCGGCGGTTGTCAGCCATTCACTTGATGTGGGTCATCTCTTACTCACGATTGGGCACAATGCCACTAATGCGAAGTTCCAATTGGCCATTGTCGGCAGTGGCAAAATTCGGCAATCTCCGAGGTTTACCCGCCTCAGAGCCTTCCATGCCCGACATCGCGCCAGACGATGATTGCCATAACACCCACGCCACGCGTGAGCTGGTGTTGCGCCACCACCTGTGCTGGCGTCATCGCGATCTTGACGGCGTGATGTCCTACTACCACCCGGACATCCAGTACCACGACTTTTTCCAGAACCGTGTGGTCGGTTACGCCGAACTGCGTGAGTACCTGCAAGCCAGCATGCCCCGCGAAGCCGACGAAGCCATTGAGCATACCGACCGCATCCGTGCCGATGGCGACACGGCATTCATCCAGTACCGCATCACCTTGCGCGGCGGTCAGGGGCTGGTGTCATTCCGTACCAGCGAGGCCATCACCGTCCGCGATGGGTTGATCTGGCGCGTCAACGAGTACGCGTCATTGGTGCATGAACAACCCTCCCAGGCCCAGCGCCCCAGCGTCAGCCGCCTGGGCCTGTCACCCCAGCAATTGGGGCATATGGCCAATGACTTGCAGCAGTACTTCGAGTGCAGGCAGCCTTATCTGGACCCGGAACTGGACCTGCAGCGTGTCGCCAAGGAGTGTGGCTACAGCCGCAATCAGATTTCCTACCTGCTCAACCAGGTGCTGGGGCAAAGCTTCTACCGCTACGTCAACCAGGCTCGGCTCCAGCACCTGCTGGCCGCACTGGATACCGCGCAACCACCGATCAAGGTCGACGACCTTGCCTTCGCCGCCGGTTTCAATTCGTTGTCGGCGTTCTACAGCGCCTTCCGCCAGCACACCGGCCAGTCGCCCAAGGCCTACGTCAAACAAATTTCCCTGCGTGCACGCGCGCAAGACAGCGAATAACCCGGAGTTCTAGGATCCCTCCATCGAAATGTGGTTGGGGAACTTGGCATGCCGGCATGGCGCACTATCAGTTTATGGATGGACCAACTGGACGACCCGCTGTTGGCGCGGCCGGCCCTTGAGCATGACCTGGACGTCAACGTGGCCATTATCGGCGCCGGTTACACGGGAATGTGGACCGCCTACTACCTGAAACGCCAGGCGCCTGAGTTGAAGATCGCGATTATCGAGGCGCAAACCGCTGGCTTCGGCGCCTCGGGCCGTAACGGCGGCTGGCTGATGGGCAATCTGCTGGGCGAAGACCGCCTGCTGGCCGGCCTTGCGCCTGAACAGCGCCGCGCCTCCTTCGACCTGCTGCATGGCATTCCCGACGAAGTGGCCCAAGTGCTGGCCCGGGAAGGCATCGACTGCGACTACCGCAAGGGCGGCGCGCTGTACTGCGCCGCACGCTACCCCGAGCAGGAAGGCAGCCTGCGCGCTTACCTGGACAAGCTCTACGCCCAAGGCCTGACCGAAGCCGACTATCGCTGGCTGAGCCCTCGACAGTTGGCTGAACAGATCCGCATCGCCAAGCCCTATGGCGGTATCCATGCCCCCCATGTCGCCACGATCAACCCGGCCAAGCTAGTGCGCGGTCTTGCGCGGGTGTTGGAGAGCATGGGCGTGACGATCTATGAAAACACGCCGGTGACCCACTGGCAGTCCGGTACTGTGCGCACCGCCAAGGCCCGTGTGCGCGCTGCCTGGGTGGTGCCGGCTGTCGAGGGTTATGCGAATACCTTGCCGCCCCTCGGCCGATACCAGTTGCCGGTGCAAAGCCTGATCGTTGCCACCGAACCGCTGCCCGCCGGCACCTGGGATGAAATCGGCCTGAGCCATGGCCAGGCCTTTGGCGAAAGCAGCCGCCAGGTCACCTATGGCCAGCGTACGGTGGATAACCGCCTGGTGTTCGGCGCCCGCGGTGGTTACCAGTTCGCTGGCAAATTGCGCCACAACTTTGATTTGACTGACAGCGAAGTGGCACTGCGCCGCTACCTGTTCGGCGAACTCTTCCCACAGCTGAAAAAGGTGCGGATTACCCATTCCTGGGGTGGCAACCTCGGCATGTCGCGCCGTTTCCGCCCGCACATGCTCTGCGATCACAAGACCGGCATCGCCCTGGCCGGTGGTTACGGCGGGGAGGGCGTCGGTGCCACCAACCTGGGCGGCCGCACCCTGGCCGACCTGATCCTCAGTCGCGACACACCGCTGATCCACCAACCCTGGGTGATCCGTGAGCGTGGCCTGCACGCGCTCAAGGCCTGGGAGCCGGAGCCATGCCGCTGGCTTGGCTACAACGCGATCATTCGCAGTTTTGTCCATGAAGACCAGGTGCTGGCCAACCCCAACACAGCACCTTGGCGCCGCAAGCTGGCGATCGGCATAGCCGGGTTCATGGAAGGTTTCATGCATTGAGCCGTTTCACCTACACGAGAAAACCCCATGAGCATCACTCAATTCAAAGACGCGCTGCATGCCCAACTGCCGGACTCATCACCGGTGGCCGTGCCCCTGGGCGAGCCGATCGCCGTGGCCTCGACCTTGAGCGTTGAACGCAGCGACGGCGTCGAGACCGGTATCTGGGAATGCACCCCAGGCCGCTGGCGTCGGCAGATCACATCCCAGGAGTTCTGCCACTTTATCCAGGGTCGCTGCACCTTCACCCCTGACAACGGTGAAATCGTTCACATACAAGCCGGTGACGCACTGATGTTGCCGGCCAACAGCACCGGTATCTGGGACATCCAGGCAACCGTGCGCAAAACCTACGTACTGATTTTGTAACGCTTTGATCCTTGATCGCCTGCCATAAAAACAGCCCTAAAATCGCCAGGAAATCGAACCATGAAAGCCATTGCCCTGTTGCCCTTGATGTGGGTGGCCGCTATCAGCCAAGCCGCTGAGACGGTGAAGATCTACAACTGGTCCAGCTATATCGCGCCGGACACCACGAAGAATTTCCAGAAACAAACCGGCATCGGTTTCAGCTACGACGTGTATGACAGTAACGAAACCCTCGACGGCAAGCTGATGACGGGTAACTCCGGCTACGACGTGGTGTTTCCGTCCAACCACTTCATGGCACGGCAGATCCAGGGCGGCGCCCTGAAGAAGCTCGACAAGAGTCAGTTGCCCAACTGGAAAAACCTCAACCCCGTACTGCTCAAGGCCCTGGAAAACAACGACCCGGGTAATGCCCATGGCTTCCCGTACCTGTGGGGCAGTACCGGCATCGGCTATAACATCGACAAGGTCAAGGCGGTACTGGGGGAAAACGCACCGGTGGATTCCTGGGACCTGATCTTCAAGCCCGAGTACATGGAAAAGCTCAGCAAGTGCGGGGTAGCGATCCTCGACAACGGCCCGGAATTGCTGCCCATCGCCCTCAACTACCTGGGGCTGCCGTCCCACAGTAAAAAACCCGAAGACTACAAAAAGGCCGAGGCGCTGCTGATGAAAGTGCGTCCCTATGTGGCGTACTTCCACTCCTCGAAATACACCGGCGACCTGGCCAATGGCGACATCTGCGTGGCGGTCGGTTTCTCCGGCGACGTACTGCAAGCCGAAAGCCGCGCCAAGGAGGCCAAGAATGGGGTGAAGATCGGCTATCAGATTCCCAAGGAAGGCGCCGCCATCTGGTTCGACATGGTGGCCATGCCCGCCGATGCCCCCGATGAAAAGGCCGGCTACACGTTCATGAACTACCTGCTGGAGCCCCAGGTGATGGCGGACATCACCAACTCCGTGCACTACGCCAACGGCAACCGTGCAGCGGATAGCCTGGTAGACCCTGAGATCAAGGCGGACACCAAGATCTACCCCAGCGACGAAATGATGGGCAAGTTATTCGCGCTGGAGGCGATGCCGCTGAACATCGACCGGATTCGCACGCGGGTGTGGAACACCATTCGAATGGGCCGCTGAAGAAGTCTGATGTGGGGGGAGGGCGAGCCCCCCATTAATCTGAGTCTTGCATAAACAATTTCAGGCGACCGCATTCTTGTGGTGAGCGGGCTTGTCCCGCGCTGGGGTGCGAAGCGCCCCTGATGAAGACGAATGCGGTGTATCAGGTATTCCTCTGCGCCTGGTTTTGGGGCTGCTGCGCAGCCCGACGCGGGACAAGCCCGCTCACCACAGGGGGCCCAGTTTTCTGCGTGACAGCGCTAGGTCGAAGAGATTGTGGGACCTCCCACACTTGGTTTGAGTACACCCTGGGCTTCACGGGTTTTCCAGGTCATGCCCCAACGACTGGATAAACAACGAAAACAGTTCCGGCTGTGACGAGATGTCCAGCTTCGCGTACAGATGCCGGCGGTGCACCTTCACCGTGTCCGGCGAGATATGCAGGCGCTCGGCCATGGCCTTGGACGAGAATCCGCGCAGTACCAGGCGGGCGATTTCCAGTTCGCGGTCCGAGAGCACACCGCAACCGAATTGGCTCAGTGCATCCCGGATCTGGCTGTCCATGGCCGGCGCGCGCCGGGTGCTTTGTTGCCAGTGCTGCTGCATCAACGGCAGCACCCAGGCGGCCAGCGTCGTCAGCAACCCGGTCTCCTCAACGCTGAATCGCCGCTGCATGCCCAGTGACAGCGACAACGTCCCCGCGCCCGGCAACTGCAGGATCAATTGCACCTCGTCTTCCAGCACGTTGTCGTGGAAGTAGCTGAGGAAATACTCGCTCTGGCGAAAATGGTCCGGCGCCACTTCCTCAAGCCGGTACACGCCGCTGGCATACCCCTCGCGACACGCCTGGAAAAACGGATCGAGCAAATACAGGCCATTGAGGTACACCAGCATCGACGCCGGCTTGCTGCTCGGCTGGGCGTCGTACTCTTCCAGTGCCTGGGGCGCACCATCCACGGGATAGAAGATCGCCAGCGCGTTATCGAAGGGTACGCATTGGTGCAACAACAGCACCAGCTGTTTCCAGAAACGCTCGGTGCCGATGTGCGCAACAGTGCGGCCCAGGCCGGCGTGCATGCCGACTTCACGAAACAGGCTCATGTAGCAAGCTCCCGCCAACAAAAGATCGCCCCAAGGGTTCGGCTTTTGCCGGGTGCCGTCAAGGGGAGTACGCCAATAGGGGAATTGGCTGGCATAAACCCCACGGTTACCTTTGGCATCATTCAGCGGGAAACATATCCCGCCACTTTCAGACCTTTCGTTTCTGCCTCACACCAAGAACAACGACAGAGGATAACGATATGAGCACTTCCCCCACGCCCGACGGCGTGCTGAAACCCACCCTGAGCGTCTTCGATGTGGTGGCCATTACCGTTTCGGCTGTGACCCCCGCCAGTTCCGTTTTCGTGATCGCGCCCTTTGCCATCCAGCAGGCTGGCAGCGGCGTGTTCCTGGCGTTCGTGATGGCAGGGCTGCTCGCGCTGATGTTCGCGTTTTGCTACGCCGAACTGGGCCGCGCCCATAACAGCGCCGGTGGCGAGTATGTGTATGCCAAGCGCGTGTTCGGCGGCATGGCCGGCTACGCGACGTTCCTGACCGTATTGGTGATGCTGCTGTTTATCCCGCCGGTATTGGCCACCGGTGCCGCAACCTACCTCAACAACGCCTTGGGTACCAGATTCGACGCGCAAACCGTGGCCCTGGTGATCGTGGTGTGCAGCTACGCCCTGGGTATCCTCAATATTAAGCTCAACGCCTGGATCACCGGGGCCTGCCTGCTGCTGGAAGTCGCGGCGTTGCTGGTGATCGTGTGCATCGGCTTCGGTAACCCGGTGCAGCCGGCCAGCGTGCTGTTTCAACCCCAGATTGTCGAAAACGGTGTGTTGCACCTGGCGCCCTGGGCCCTGGTGATCGGCGCGGTAGGCATTGGCCTGTTTTCCTACAACGGTTACGGCCCCGCCGTGTTGCTGGCCGAAGACATGAAATGCGGGGGCAAGGGCGTACACAAGGCGGTGCTGTGGTCCCTGGGCCTGGTGGTGGTGATCGAGCTGGTGCCGATCACGGCGCTGCTGATCGGCGCGCCGTCACTGAGTGCGATGATCAGCAGCCCGGACCCCATCGGCTACCTGCTCACCAGCCATGGCAACGAAACGCTGTCGCGCCTGGTCAGCGCGGGCATCTTCCTGTCGGTGTTCAACGCCATCGTCGCCATCGTTATCCAGATTGGCCGCGTGGTGTTCAGCAGCGGGCGCGATGCATTGTGGACGCCTACCATCAACAAGCTGTTTACCCGCATTCATCCGCGCTGGGATTCACCCTGGCTGGCCACGCTGTTCCTGGCGATCCCGTCGGCGTTGCTGAGCTTCAGCTCCAACCTGACCGACCTCACCTCGTTCAGCGTATTGCTGATCATATTGGTGTACCTGGTGGTGGCGTTGAGCGCGCTGATGAGCCGCGTGCTGCTGCGCGACCGCGAGCATCCCTATCGCATGCCGCTGTGGCCGCTGCCGGCGTTGCTGGCTGCACTGGGCGCGGGTTACTTGCTGGTGACCTTGATCTACGCGGCGTCAGTACGCGACATCATGATCATCATCGGCTTGCTGGCCCTGTCGGTGATTCTGTATTGCATCAGTGGCCGGTCGAGTCCGGCCTTTCAAAAATTGTAAGGAGTGGTTATGCGTGCACGTCAATTGGGCATCACGCTGGGGCTGGGCACACCCGGCGAGTTGAATGCCATCACCGACGTTCCCGGGGTTCGGGTCGGTCACTGTACGCTCAAGACCCGCGTCGACGGTAAACAGGTGCGCACTGGCGTCAGCGTGGTCCAGCCCCGCGCCGGGGAAGCGCGGTTGCAGCCATGCTTTGCCGGGTATCACGTGCTGAACGGCAATGGCGACGCCACCGGCCTGGAATGGATCAGCGAGGCGGGCCTGTTGACCACGCCGCTGGCCATCACCAACACCCACAGCATCGGCATCGTGCGCGACACCTTGATTGCCCTGGAGCGCGAGCGCCTGGCGGACCCGGCGGTGTACTGGTGCATGCCGGTGGTGATGGAAACCTACGACGGCCTGCTCAACGATATCTGGGGCCAGCACGTCACCCCCGAGCATGTGCGCCAGGCGCTGGACAGCGCCGAACGCGGCCCCGTGCAAGAAGGCGCGGTGGGCGGTGGGACGGGGATGATCTGCCATGAATTCAAGGGCGGTATCGGCAGCGCCTCGCGCCGTTTGCCGGCAGAGCAGGGCGGTTGGACTGTCGGCGTGCTGGTCCAGGCCAACCATGGCAAGCGCCAGGAACTGCGGGTCGACGGCTATCCGGTGGGCCGCCGCTTGATGGACCTGCCGTCACCCTTTGCCGAACGAGGCACGCCGGGCATGGGCTCGATCGTGGTGATCATCGCCACGGATGCGCCCCTGCTGCCGCACCAATGCCAGCGCCTGGCACAACGCGCGTCTATAGGCATCGCGCGCACCGGCGGTGGCACCGAGGATTCCAGCGGCGACCTGTTCCTGGCCTTCGCCACTGGCAACCAGGAACTGCCGCCAGCGGACTACGCGCGCAAGGGCCTGCCGTTGAGCAGCACCTTGCAGATGGTGAATAACGATCATATATCCCCGCTGTTCAGCGCTGCGGCGGAGGCGGTGGAGGAGGCGATCATCAACGCAATCCTGGCGGGCGAAGACATGGTGACCGACGACGGCGTACAGGTGCCGGGCTTGAAAGGCGAAACGTTGATACGGGCATTGCACGACACGGGCTGGCGCGCGTCCCGATAAGGGAGGGCCAGCGCCGATATATAAATATAAACAGTGGCTGTTTAATGTCGCCAATGACACCGTGACAATACAATGGATCCAATTATCAAGTGCGCCGTTCAACTTGAGCGGCTTTAGCGCTATTTAATATTTAAATAACCCTCCGCTGTCTTTTGTCGGACAACAGCAACGTTGCCCAACAGATACGGCGCCTAACTTGGAATGCATGTTTGTTGCCCGATTTTCATGCTGGAAAAGATGTAGACGAAAGATTTCAAGTTGTGTCAGTTTCGTGACGCCTTCAAAAGAGGCGAGTGATAGGACGATCTCGCCCACGGGATTCCTATCGACCCAAGACTGATGCATTTGCAAACAAGGAAGTACGTTTATGTCAAAAGCAAAAGACAAGGCTATCGTGTCGGCGGCGCAAGCCAGCACCGCTTACTCGCAAATCGATAGCTTCAGCCATCTGTATGACCGTGGCGGCAATCTCACGATCAATGGCAAACCCTCCTACACCGTTGACCAGGCGGCCACCCAGCTGCTGCGCGACGGCGCCGCGTACCGGGACTTTGACGGCAACGGCAAGATCGACCTGACCTACACCTTCCTGACCTCGGCGTCCTCGAGCACCATGAACAAACATGGTATCTCGGGCTTCAGCCAGTTCAACGCCCAGCAGAAAGCACAGGCCGCCCTGGCCATGCAATCCTGGTCGGACGTGGCCAACGTCACCTTCACCGAGAAAGCCACCGGCGGTGACGGCCACATGACATTCGGCAACTACAGCAGCGGCCAGGACGGCGCGGCAGCCTTCGCCTACCTGCCCGGCACCGGTGCAGGCTACGACGGCACCTCGTGGTACCTGACCAACAACAGCTACACGCCGAACAAGACCCCGGACCTGAACAACTATGGCCGGCAGACCCTGACCCACGAAATCGGGCACACCCTGGGCCTGGCTCACCCTGGCGACTACAACGCCGGCGAAGGCGCCCCGACCTACAACGACGCGACCTATGGACAGGATACGCGCGGCTACAGCCTCATGAGTTACTGGAGCGAGAGCAACACCAACCAGAACTTCAGTAAAGGCGGGGTAGAAGCCTATGCCTCTGGCCCGCTGATCGACGACATCGCCGCGATCCAGAAGCTCTACGGTGCCAACTACAACACCCGCGCCGGCGACACCACCTACGGGTTCAACTCCAACACCGGGCGTGATTTCCTCAGCGCCACGTCCAACGCCGACAAGCTGGTGTTCTCGGTCTGGGACGGTGGCGGCAATGACACCCTGGACTTCTCCGGCTTCACCCAGAACCAGAAGATCAACCTCAATGAGGCCTCGTTCTCCGACGTTGGCGGCCTGGTCGGCAACGTCTCCATCGCCAAGGGCGTGACCGTCGAGAACGCGTTCGGCGGTGCGGGCAACGACCTGATCATCGGCAACAACGCGGCCAACGTGATCAAGGGTGGGGCCGGCAACGACCTCATCTACGGTGGCGGCGGCGCGGATCAACTGTGGGGCGGCGCGGGCAACGACACGTTTGTGTTCGGCGCCAGTTCCGATTCCAAGCCAGGGGCGGCGGACAAGATCTTTGACTTCACCTCGGGCTCCGACAAGATCGACCTCAGCGGCATCACCAAAGGGGCCGGCCTGACCTTCGTCAATGCCTTTACCGGGCATGCCGGCGATGCGGTATTGACCTACGCGGCAGGCACCAACCTGGGCACCCTGGCCGTCGACTTCTCCGGGCACGGCGTGGCGGATTTCCTCGTCACCACCGTCGGCCAGGCAGCGGTCAGCGACATCGTGGCATGATGCACGGGCGCGGCGCGCAAGCGCCGCGTCTCCAGGCTGGAGCGTACAGATGCAGCGTTTTTACAATGTGATCGCCTGCGTATTGCAGGTGATGTTCGTGTCGGCAGGAGCCCACGCAATGGCGAGCAGTCTTGTTTTACCCACCAGCGCCCAGCTGGCCGGGCATTGGCAGTTGCACCAGCAGGATCAGGTGTGTGCACTGGACCTGCTTGAGCAGGCTAATGCCCTGGGTGGCGATGTGGCCTGTGTGGCGCAATGGCTGGGGGACAAGCCCCTGACGTGGTCGCCGACCCCGGACGGTATCTGGCTATTCAATGCCGAAGGCAGCGGGATCACCCATTTGAATCGTCAGAAAGACGGCGAGTATCAGGCGCGGACGAAGTCCGGCACCGTGGTTGAATTAAAACGAGTGCCTTAGTTGTTGTTATAAGCCTATAACTCGATTTCATTAGTTGAGCGGCCTCTATCGCGGAGGACGGCAAACTTATGCGCGTAATTTGATTCAAGGAAGATCAGAACCTATGGCCAGGCCCCATGCGGTTGCGCCTTTATTCAAGGCGCTGGGTGAATACAAGAGCATCTTGATCAGCGTCGGCTGTTTTACCGCGTTGATTAACCTGTTGATGCTGGTGCCGTCGATCTACATGCTGCAAGTGTATGACCGTGTGCTCTCCTCGCAGAATGAAACCACCCTGGTGATGTTGACCCTGATGGTGGTGGGCTTCTTTGCCTTTATTGGCCTGCTTGAGGTCATCCGCAGTTTTATCGTGATCCGCATCGGCAGCCAGTTGGAGCGGCGTTTCAACTTGCGCGTGTACAAGGCTGCGTTCGAACGCAACCTGCAACGCGGCCAGGGGCATGCCGGGCAATCCCTGGGGGACTTGACCCATATCCGCCAATTCATCACCGGGCCGGCGCTGTTTGCGTTCTTCGATGCGCCGTGGTTTCCCATCTATCTGTTGGTGATTTTCCTCTTCAACGTCTGGCTCGGGGTGTTGGCCACCGCCGGCGCAGTGCTGTTGATCGGCCTTGCGTGCCTCAACGAATACCTGACCAAGAAACCCTTGGGCGAGGCCAGTGGCTTCTCCCAGCAGTCGACGCAGCTGGCCACCAGCCATTTGCACAACGCCGAAACCATCCAGGCCATGGGCATGCTCGGCGCGTTGCGCCACCGCTGGTTTGCTGTGCATTCGCAGTTCCTGGGTTTGCAGAACAGAGCCAGTGATACCGGCTCGGTGATCACCTCGTTGAGCAAATCCCTGCGCCTGTGCCTGCAATCCCTGGTGCTGGGTCTGGGCGCGCTGCTGGTGATCAAGGGCGACATGACCGCCGGGATGATGATCGCGGGCTCGATCCTGATGGGCCGTGTACTCAGCCCCATCGACCAGTTGATTGCGGTCTGGAAGCAATGGAGTTCGGCCAAGCTGGCCTATCAGCGGCTGGACGAACTGCTGCGCGAGTTCCCGCCGGAAGTGGAGCAGATGAAATTGCCCGCACCCAAGGGCCAGGTCAGCTTCGAACAGGTCAGCGCGGGGCCGCCCGGGCGGCGCATGCCCACCCTGCATCAGGTCAGCTTCAGCCTCGGCGCCGGCGAAGTGCTCGGCGTGCTTGGCGCCTCGGGCTCCGGCAAATCCACCCTGGCCCGTGTGTTGGTGGGCGTGTGGCCGACCCTGGCCGGCACCGTGCGCCTGGACGGTGCGGACATTCACCGCTGGGACCGCGACGACCTCGGCCCGTACATCGGCTATCTGCCCCAGGACATTGAACTGTTCAGTGGCAGCATCGCCGACAACATCGCACGTTTTCGCGAGGCCGACCCCGAGCGGGTGGTGCGGGCTGCGCAGCAAGCCGGCGTGCATGAATTGATCCTGCGCCTGCCCCACGGTTATGACACGGTCCTCGGCGATAACGGCGGTGGTCTGTCCGGCGGCCAGAAACAACGCGTAGCTCTGGCGCGTGCGCTGTACGGCGGGCCGCGCTTGATCGTCCTGGACGAGCCCAACTCCAACCTCGACACCGTCGGCGAAGCCGCGCTGGCCAGCGCCATTGTCCAGATGAAGGCCCAGGGCAGCAGTGTGGTGCTGGTGACCCATCGTTCTTCGGCCTTGGCCCAGGCCGATAAATTGCTGGTGCTCAACGAAGGGCGTTTGCAGGCATTCGGGCCGAGCCAGGACGTGCTGCGGGCGTTGTCCGGCCACCGTGACCAAGCGCCCCAAGGTAGGAGCGAGCTTGCTCGCGAAGGGCGTTAACGATGATGCGCCCTGATTGGATACACGCGGTGACGCTGAGTTTTTCGCGAGCAAGCTCGCTCCTACAGGTTTTGCGTCAAGCAGTAAGGATGTCAGCATGATTCATGAACAACACGACGCCCGATTTTTCGTACGCATGGGCTGGCTGCTGACCGTGGTCGGTGCCGGTGGCTTTTTCCTCTGGGCCAGCCTGGCGCCCCTGGACCAGGGCATCCCGGTGCAGGGCACGGTGGTGGTGTCGGGCAAACGCAAGGCGGTGCAAACCTTCAGCCCCGGCGTGGTCAGTCGGATCCTGGTCAAGGAGGGTGAGCTGGTGAAGCAAGGCCAGCCGCTGTTCCGTCTCGACCAGACCCAGAATCAGGCCGACGTGCAGTCCCTGCAGGCCCAGTACCGCATGGCCTGGGCCAGCGTCGCGCGGTGGCAGAGCGAGCGCGACAATCAATCCGCTATCACCTTTCCCGCCGAGCTGAGCAGCAACCCCGATCCCGCACTGGCGTTGGTCCTGGAAGGCCAGCGCCAATTGTTCAGCAGCCGTCGCGAAGCCTTTGCCCGTGAACAGGCAGGCATCCGCGCGAATATCGAGGGCGCCACCGCACAGCTCAACGGCATGCGCCGCGCCCGCAGCGACCTGACCGCCCAGGCCCAGTCCCTGCGCGACCAACTGAGCAACCTGCAACCCCTGGCCGACAACGGCTATATCCCGCGCAACCGGCTGATGGAGTACCAACGCCAGCTGTCCCAGGTGCAACAGGACCTGGCGCAGAACACCGGAGAGAGCGGCCGGGTGGAGCAGGGCATCCTTGAATCGCGCCTGAAATTGCAGCAGCACAGCGAGGAATACCAGAAGGACGTGCGCAGCCAATTGGCCGACGCGCAATTGCGCAGCCTGACCCTCGAGCAGCAACTCACCTCGGCCGGCTTCGATCTGCAACACAGCGAGATCAACGCACCGGCTGACGGCATTGCGGTCAACCTCAGCGTGCACACCGAAGGCGCCGTGGTGCGTGCCGGTGAAACCCTGTTGGAAATCGTGCCCCAGGGCACGCGCCTGGAAGTGGAAGGGCATTTGCCGGTGCACCTGGTGGACAAGGTCGGCACGCACCTGCCGGTGGATATCCTGTTCACCGCCTTCAACCAGAGCCGCACCCCGCGTGTGCCGGGGGAGGTCAGCCTGATTTCCGCCGACCAGATGCTCGACGAAAAAACCGGCGCGCCGTATTACGTATTGCGCACCACCGTCAGCGAGGCAGCACTGGAGACACTCCACGGCCTGGTCATCAAGCCGGGCATGCCCGCCGAGATGTTTGTGCGCACCGGCGAGCGTTCGTTGCTCAATTACCTGTTCAAGCCGCTGCTCGACCGCGCCGGCTCCGCGTTGACCGAGGAATGAGCATGAAAGCTGTGTTCATCGCCTTGCTGTTTACCTGCATTAACGCCCAGGCCGCCATGGGCCCGTTCGATGTATACGAACAGGCCTTGCGTAACGATCCGGTGTTTCTCGGTGCGATCAAGGAGCGCGACGCCGGCCTGGAAAACCGCACCATCGGCCGCGCAGGCTTGCTGCCCAAGCTGTCGTATAACTACAACAAGGGCCGCAACAACTCCCAGGCCACCTTGCCCGACGGCCGCGGCGGCAATTACCACGACGACCGCAACTACAACAGCTACGGCTCGACCTTCAGCCTGCAACAGCCGCTGTTCGACTATGAGGCCTACGCCAACTACCGCAAGGGCGTGGCCCAGGCGCTGTTCGCCGATGAAAGCTTTCGCGACAAGAGCCAGGCGCTGCTGGTGCGGGTGCTGAGCTATTACACCCAGGCGCTGTTTGCCCAGGACCAGATCGACATCGCACGGGCCAAGAAGAAGGCCTTCGAGCAGCAGTTCCAGCAGAACCGGCACCTGTTCCAGCAGGGCGAGGGCACCCGCACCGATATCCTCGAAGCCGAGTCGCGCTATGAGCTGGCCACCGCCGAAGAGATCCAGGCGCTGGACGAGCAGGACGCCTCGCTTAGAGAACTGGGTGCGCTGATCGGTGTGCAAAGCGTCAACATCGACGACCTCGCCCCGTTGAACGAAGGTTTCGCCGCGTTCACCCTGACCCCGGCCAACTACGACACCTGGCATGAACTGGCGATCAGCAACAACCCCACGCTGGCGTCCCAGCGCCAGGCCCTGGAAGTCGCGCGTTATGAAGTGGAGCGTAACCGCGCCGGACACCTGCCCAAGGTCACTGCGTACGCCAGTTCGCGCCAGCAGGAGTCCGACAGCGGCAACACCTACAACCAGCGCTACGACACCAACACCATCGGCGTCGAAGTGAGCCTGCCGTTGTATGCCGGTGGCGGCATCTCCGCGTCCACCCGCCAGGCCAGCCGCGCCATGGAACAGGCCGAGTACGAGCTGGAAGGCAAGACCCGCGAGACCCTGATCGAACTGCGTCGGCAGTTCAGCGCGTGCCTGTCTGGCGTGAGCAAACTGCGCGCTTACCAAAAGGCCCTGACCTCCGCAGAAGCACTGGTGCTGTCGACCCAGCAGAGCATCCTCGGTGGCGAGCGGGTCAACCTCGATGCGCTGAACGCCGAACAACAGCTCTACAGCACGCGGCGCGACCTGGCCCAGGCGCGTTACGACTACCTGATGGCCTGGACCAAATTGCACTACTACGCCGGCAACCTGCGCGACACCGACCTGGCCAAGGTGGATGAGGCGTTCGGACCGGCACCGCATTAATTGGCTTTCTCGACAATTCCAACAACAGAGAGGCAATACCATGGGTGTGTTCGACTATAAAAACCTCGGAGCCGAGGGCTCCAAAGCGTTGTTCGCCGATGCCATGGCGATCACGCTGTACGCCTATCACAACCTGGATAACGGCTTTGCCGTGGGCTACCAGCACAACGGCCTGGGGCTCGGTTTGCCGGCCACGCTGGTCGCTGCACTGCTGGGCAGTACGGATTCCCAGGGCGTGATTCCCGGCATTCCCTGGAACCCGGATTCGGAGAAAGCCGCCTTGGAGGCCGTGCAACAAGCCGGTTGGACGCCCATCAGCGCAAGCACCCTGGGCTATACCGGCAAGGTCGACGCCCGAGGCACGTTCTTCGGCGAAAAAGCCGGCTACACCACAGCCCAGGTCGAGGTGCTGGGCAAGTACGATGAAGCCGGCAAGCTGCTGGAAATCGGTATCGGTTTTCGCGGTACGTCGGGCCCTCGGGAAACGCTGGTCAGCGACTCCATTGGCGATCTGGTCAGCGATCTGCTCGCAGCGTTGGGCCCCAAGGATTACGCGAAGAACTATGCCGGTGAAGCCTTTGGCGGCCTGCTCAAGAACGTCGCCGAGTACGCCAGTGCCCACGGCCTCAGCGGCCACGACGTAGTGGTCAGCGGCCATAGCCTGGGCGGCCTGGCGGTCAACAGCATGGCCGACTTGAGCAGCAGCAAATGGGCGGGGTTCTACCAGGACGCCAACTACGTGGCCTACGCCTCGCCGACCCAGAGCGCTGGCGACAAGGTGCTTAATATCGGCTACGAAAACGACCCGGTATTCCGTGCGCTGGACGGATCATCCTTCAATTGGTCATCGTTGGGCGTGCATGACAAACCCCATGAATCGACCACCGACAATATCGTCAGCTTTAACGACCACTACGCTTCGACGCTGTGGAATGTGCTGCCGTTTTCCATCACCAACCTGCCGACCTGGATCTCCCATTTGCCTACGGCTTATGGCGATGGGATGACGCGCATCCTCGAGTCCGGGTTCTATGGGCAGATGAGCCGCGACTCGACGATTATCGTCGCCAACCTGTCCGACCCGGCACGCGCCACCACCTGGGTGCAGGACCTCAACCGCAATGCCGAACCGCACAAGGGCGATACCTACATCATTGGCAGTGACGGCAATGACCTGATCCAGGGCGGCAAAGGCGCGGACTTTATCGAGGGCGGCAAGGGCAATGACACGATCCGCGACAGCAGCGGGCATAACACCTTTTTGTTCAGCGGGCAGTTTGGCCAGGACCGGATTATCGGCTATCAAGCGACGGACAAGCTGGTGTTCAGGGACGTTGAGGGGAGTGCGGATTACCGTGATCACGCCAAGGTCGTGGGCGGGGATACGGTGATCAGTTTTGGCGCGGATTCGGTGACGTTGGTGGGGGTGGTTGGCTTGTCGGGGGAGGGGATTGTGATCGGTTAAAACGGTGGGAGGGGGCAAGCCCTCTCCCACATTTGATCAGTGCGGGCCGCTGGAAATCAGTCTTCCTTGCGCACCGTGGCCACATCGTCGGCTTTGACCCGGATGCGCTTGCCGGCGATATCGGTGAACTCATAAAACCCGTCGGCCGTCTTGGTTTTTGGAGAGTCCTTGGTCAAATACTGCGTGCCATTTTGCAGTGTCACTACGGTTTGCGTCGCGCAACCGGCCAATACCAGAAAAGTGAGTGCAACCAGTGGCAGCCCCAAATTCTTCATGTTCATAACCCTTACCTTTAACCCTGAAAAATCCCACGCCAGGGACGCGGGCGACAAATGTTACGCCATCGACTCCCCATCTGATCATTTTTATGCAAAAAGTTGCGTGTGCCATTTATCTATTACCGATTGCAACACCGCATTTACGACGGCACTCTGTATGCATAACCAGTATTCGACCAATGCGTACCATGGCCAATCCCCTCGAAAACCCGCTCTATTACCTGCATAACTTCCGCCAGGTCCTGCATTGGCTGGGGCAACGCTATGCCGATCTGCTCGACCCTGACGAAGAGCATTTCATTCAGCAATTCGACAGGTTGCCGCAAGCCTCCCAGGCGCTTTTGGTGCGCATGGTGATGCGCAAGGGCGTGCATTTTCGTGCGGGCAAGCTGCACTACGTGGAGATCGGTTGCCCCCATGCCGCTGCCGCGCCCCTGCGGGAATTGGGATGGGTGGACGACAACCACCTTCTGGCATTTGAAGCATTATTCGCCTTGCTGCAAAAAGGCGAGATTCTCAGCACCTTCGCACCCTGGATCGACCAGCCCAAGGGCAAGAAGGCCGATTGGCTGGAAGGGTTGGCGGCGCAGTTCACCGACACGCGCCGTTTCGCCGACTGGTGCCCGGACCTGGCCGACACGCTGTACAGCCTCACCGTGATGGAGTTATGCGACCGCCTGCGGCTGATGTTCTTCGGCAACCTGCACCAGGACTGGTCCGAGTTTGTCCTCGCGGACCTGGGCATCTACACCTATGAAAAAGTCGAGTTCTGCGCCGAATCGCGGGGGTTGCGCAGCCGCGCCGACGTGCACGGTTTTCTGTTCCTGCACCAATGCCAGCAGGCGTTTGAACGCGGTGAGGCGCTGGCGCAGGTGCTGGCTGAAGTGGCCACGCTGAACACCGACAACCCCTGGCTGGAAAAGCGCCGGGCCAAGCTGTTGTTCCAGCTCGGCCAGTATTGCGAGCGCGGTGCCGAGTTGGACCTGGCGCAGCAGGTCTACCGCACCTGCGCCTACCCCGGCGCCCGCGCGCGGCTGATTCGCGTGCTGGAGCGCCAGGAGGATTACGCCCAGGCCATGGCCCTGGCAAGCATCGCGCAACAGGCACCGGAAAGTGCCGCCGAACAGCAACACCTGTTGCGCGTCATGCCCCGCCTGCGCCGCAAGCTCGGCGAACCCCGGCTGCCGACGCTCAAATCCCGTGAAGTCACGCGCCTGGACCTGGAACTTGCGCTGCCGGAGCCGTTGATGTCGGTGGAATCCTGTGTCCAGGCCCACCTGAGCGCACCTGATGCACCGGTGCACTACGTCGAGAACGGCCTGATCAATTCGCTGTTCGGCCTGCTGTGCTGGGATGCGATCTTCGCACCACTGCCGGGGGCGTTTTTCCACCCGTTCCACCGTGGGCCGGCGGACCTGCACAGCGAAGACTTCCACGCGCGCCGCGTCCCCCTGTTTGACGCGTGTTTTGCGCAACTGCAGGACGGGCGCTACACAACCACCATCCGCCAACGCTACCTCGATAAGTGGGGGATCCAGTCGCCCTTTGTGTTCTGGAACCTGCTCAGTGAAGACCTGCTGGAACAAGCCTTGGCCTGTCTGCCGGCCGAACACCTGCGCTACTGGTTCGAACGGTTGCTGCTGGATATCCGCGCCAACCGCGCCGGCATGCCGGACCTGATCCAGTTCTGGCCGGCGCAGAAGACCTATCGCATGATCGAGGTCAAGGGCCCTGGCGACCGCCTGCAGGACAACCAGCTGCGTTGGCTGGAGTTCTGCGGTGAATACCAGATGCCCGTCACCGTCTGCTACGTACGCTGGGCGGAGCAACCCGCTTGAGCTACAGCGTAGCCGTGCGGGCGCTGTGTGAGTTCACCGCCAAGGTCGGCGACCTGGACCTGCGCTTTACCCCGTCGCCCAGCGCCCAGGAAGGTATAGCGGGCCATCGCACCGTGGCCTCACGCCGCAGTGCGCACTACCAGAATGAAGTGGCCCTGGAAGGCGAGTACCAGCAACTGACGGTGCGGGGCAGGGCCGATGGCTACGACCCGGACGCCAACCGCCTGGAAGAAGTGAAGACCTATCGAGGCGACCTGGCTGCCCAGCCCGCCAACCACCGGCAACTGCATTGGGCCCAGGCCAAGGTGTACGGCTGGTTGATGTGCCAGAAGCTTGGCCTCACGGATATCGACGTGGCGCTGGTGTATTTCGATATCGTCGGCGAAGGCGAAACCCTGCTCAATCAACGTTTCCAGGCGGACGAGCTGCAAGCGTTCTTCAATCAGCAATGTGCACTGTTTCTCGGCTGGGCCCGCCAGGAAATGCAGCACCGTGAAGCGCGCGACGTTGCGGCGCAGACCTTGGGTTTCCCCCATGCCGATTTTCGCCCCGGCCAACGCACTCTGGCCGAGTCGGTGTACAAGGCCGTCAGCACCGGCCGTTGCCTGATGGCCCAGGCCCCCACGGGCATCGGCAAGACCATCGGCACGATCTTCCCGCTGCTCAAGGCCCTGGCGCCCCAGCAACTGGACAAGGTGTTTTTCCTCACCGCCAAGACCCCCGGTCGCCAACTCGCCCTCGATGCAGCCAAGGTGCTGCATGCCAGCAGCGACCTGCCCCTGCGTGTTCTCGAGCTGGTGGCGCGGGACAAGGCCTGCGAGCACTTGGACAAGGCCTGTCACGGCGACGCCTGCCCCTTGGCCAAGGGCTTCTACGACCGTTTGCCCGCCGCGCGCCTTGCCGCGTCCAAGGTCCGCCTGCTCGACCAACACAACCTGCGCAATGTCGCCCTCGATCACAGGGTGTGCCCCTATTACCTGAGCCAGGAAATGGCACGCTGGGCCGACCTGGTGGTTGCCGACTACAACTACTATTTCGACTTCGGCGCCATGCTCTTCGGCCTGGCCCAACTCAACCAATGGCGCGCTGCCGTGCTGGTGGACGAAGCCCACAACCTGGTGGAACGTGCGCGCTCGATGTACAGCGCGAGCCTCGACCAGTACAGCCTGAAGATCCTGCGCGACACCGCGCCCGAGCCGCTGAAGAAACCCCTGCAGCGCCTCAACCGCGAATGGAACGCCCTGCACAAAGACCAGGTCGCGCCGTACCAAGCCTATGCCTCCAGGCCGGACAAACTGCTCCAGGCCCTGAACCTGTGCACCAGCGCCCTGGGTGATTACTTCAACGACCACCCCGAAGCCCTCAGCGGTGACCTGCAAGCCTTCTACTTCGAAGCGCTGCAATTTACCAAGGTCGCCGAGCTGTTCAACGAGCACTTCATCTTCGACATCAGCAAGCGCCAGCTCGGCGGCAAACGCAGCAGCTCGACCCTGTGCCTGCGTAACGTGGTACCCGCCGAATTCATCCGGCCGCGCTTGACGGCGGCCCGCAGCAGCGTGTTGTTTTCCGCCACCTTGAGCCCTCGCCACTATTACGCCGACCTGCTGGGGCTGCCAGCGGACACGGCCTGGGTCGACGTGGAGTCGCCGTTCAAGGCCGAACAACTGCACGTGCGCATCGTCGGCGACATTTCCACCCGCTTCGTGCATCGCCAAGCCTCGCTGGCGCCGATTGTCGAGCTGATCGCCCGCCAGTTCGCCCGGCAACCGGGCAACTACCTGGCGTTTTTCTCAAGCTTTGATTACCTCCAACAGGTGGCGCAACTGCTCGCCGAAACACACCCGCGGATCCCGCTGTGGCAACAGTCGCGGGGCATGGCCGAGGCTGAACGCCAAGGCTTTCTCGATCAATTCACCGAGCACAGCCAAGGCGTCGGTTTTGCCGTGCTGGGCGGCGCGTTCGGTGAAGGCATCGACTTGCCGGGCACACGCCTGATCGGCGCATTTATCGCCACCCTGGGATTGCCGCAACTCAACCCGGTCAACGAGCAGATAAAACTGCGCATGGCGGCGATTTTTGGCGCAGGGTACGACTACACCTACCTGTACCCCGGCATCCAAAAGGTCGTGCAGGCGGCGGGGAGGGTGATCCGCAGCCAGCACGACCGGGGTGTGGTGATGTTGATGGATGACCGGTTTGGGGAGGGCCGGGTGCGACAGTTGTTGCCGAGGTGGTGGGCCATTGATTGAGTTATTCCTGCCATCAATGATGCTGGTTCTTGCACGACGGATCCCCCAGGCTAGGCAAAACATCCAGGAAAGGCCCCACCCATGAGCCAACTGCCCCCGCAAAAGATCCCTGTAAACGGTATTGAGCTATGGGTGCATGTCGCGGGGCCGGAACAGGGCCACCCCATCTGGCTGCTCCATGGGTTTCCCGAGTGCTGGCACTCCTGGCGTGAACAGATACCCGCGCTGGCCGCCGCAGGCTACCGGGTATTTGCCCCTGAAATGCGCGGCTACGGCCAATCCAGCGCACCCGCCGAGATAGCCGACTACGACGTGATGACCTTGTGCGGCGATATCCAGCAGGCCATGGACCATTTCGGGCACGAACAGGTCGTGATGGTCGGCCATGACTGGGGCGCCGTGGTGGCCTGGCACCTGGCGTTGCTCGAGCCGGAGCGCGTCACTCGGTTGGTCACGATGTCCGTGCCTTTCGCCGGGCGTGCTCGGCGGCCGGTGATCGAGATCATGCGCGAGCTGTATGCCGACCGCTTCAATTACATCCTGTATTTCCAGGAACCGGGTGTAGCCGAGCAGGAATTGGATGCCGATATCGAACGCACCTTGCGCCTGTTCATGCAGGACCAGGATGTGTTTCTACAGCAGAAACCGGCCACCGCCACGTTGCTTGAGGGCACTTCAACGCCCGGTGCATTACCGCACTGGTGTACACAGGCAGACCTCGACGTGTACGTGCAAACCTTCGCCGAACACGGCTTTCGCGGCCCGCTGAACTGGTACCGCAACTTCGAGCGCAACTGGCAGCGCACCAAACTCCTCGCCGGCCGCCAGGTGTTGCAACCGACCTTGTTCCTGATTGGCGACCGCGATCCGGTGGGGGTGTTTGAGGCCCATACGCTCAAGCGCATGCCTGAGTGGGTGCCTGACCTTGAACTGCATAGCCTGGCCAACTGCGGTCACTGGATCCAGAACGAGCAGGCGCAACGGGTCAATGCGCTGGTGCTCGAGTTTTTAGGGCGGGTCCGGTCACTTGACTGATGGTCAGCAGTCGCATATCGCTTTCGCCATTCTCAGCCCTGGTGCCGACGACATTAGTCTTGTCTCCACACCAGTAGAGCAAACAACATTAGATAAAGTCTGTTAGACCCGTCTGAAGCGAATATCGTCAATTTCATAGTCGTTACCATAGCTGGTAATTACATGGCTATTAATATAAAGCGTCAGTGTTTCGCTGTTGGCCGTCAGTGTTCCTGATAAGGTCAGCCAATTAACCAGATCTAAAAGCTTTGCTGGAGTTGTAAGTGATCCTTGAGAGGTACTTAGAGAGAGTGACGGGGGTTCAAATCGCCCGTCGAATCTCCTGGCTTTTATACTGAATTCGTACAGCTCATTCCGCCTTAAGTTGTTAAAAGTCTGACTGAAAATAACACCGCTTTTATCGCCGGGGGGATAGGTGTAGTTATGAAAAACCGTATTTTCTGCGTATGTTCTGAACTCGATATCCTGCTTGTTACTGAGTGCTATTCCCGGCAACCATCCGTTTAAATTACTGTTGTGGAAGTCGGTGATATGGTCGAGTCCCGTACGAATACGCAACGCGAGAATCGGTGAAAATCGTCTGGGAACATTAGCCCGGGCCAAACTGTATTTCAGCCTTATGGATCTATCCAGGTTTCCAGTGATGAAGTTCCGTGCGATAGGGATTTCCAGTGTTTTCCCTGCCTGGTCATTATTTAACGTCACCTGAACGGAGGTGCTGATGACATCTCCATCCAAATCCAACTTAATCACATCACCGCCCAGACTGTCGGTAAGCGGCAGCGTAACCATCAAGTGGGGGCCAAAATTATCCGGGTCCAGATAGTTACCCGAAGCGCTTTCAACCCTCACCGCTGGCAGTGTTCTTGTGGGTTCGCCCACTTGCAGCTGAAGACGTTGGGATTGCCGATGGGGTGACTGGTCGATGCGTTCGTAATACACCTCGACAGGCAATGTATTAAAGCGCCTGACTTGTGCATTCGGAACGGTAAATGAAAGTTCCCGGTCGTCCGGAATAGGTCCCAGCACAAACTCTTCAGCAAAGTTAACCGAGTGTGCGGCCCATACTATTCGGATGCGTGTGGTGGCGGTCCAGCCAAATTGGGCACGGTATTTAACCGTGGCATTTGAGTTTGGATTCAATTCTCCGTCTGGCGCTTCTACGATGCTCGGTGCGGGCCAGGCGATGAACTCGCCCTTAACCGTTACCCGTACTTTTCTTGACGGCAACCATACATCATCTCTGGCCTTATAGAGGTTGTAGTACATAATTGCAGTGCCGCCGACGATTGCGCTGACAATTTCGTTGGGCACGTCGAAGTCTTCGATGAAGTTGACAAGGTTGACGTCTCTCTCCTCACCATGGAAAAAAGGCAAGTTATAAGTGTCTCGGCCCTCCCATTCAAATGCAATTTTGTCGTTGCGCTCGAAAAAGTCGTTATCGATGAATATCTGGACGACCTGTGCAGCATCACCCAACTCATCAAGTTCAACGGTTTCTCCGGCTTGCTTAAGGAACGGTGGCCGTGGCCGCAAGAGCCCGAGGTTGACTTCTACTCGCTGTGTCTCCGACCAGTTCGATTTGGAATCGGGATCAGCCGGGTAGTTACCGCCCACATCCTTGATTTGCATGGCCACCGGCATGTTCACGTAATGAGGGTTCTCTTTGATCTGCTCGGGGGTAATTAACATTTCAAATGGCCGTTGCACCTCACTGGCCGTCACCACGTGTTCGATGAGCGTGGAGCCCCAGGCGATACGGCAGGTGTCCCACTCGGCCATATTTTCCCAGGGGTGGATTTCGAGCACTACACCGCGATTTGCCCGGGCCATATCCACGTGGCTGCCGGCCTCCAGGTCGGCAGGCAGAAAAAACACCAGGCCCTGGTTGCCGTCGGCGTCCGGGTTGGGGTCAGGGTAACCCGGGCGACTGCGTTTCACCCTGAGCTTCAACGGTTTGGTTTTAGAGCGGTTGCCGCTGGGGCGCTGGATCAGGCAATAGACTTCGGCCCACTCCGGCAGAATTTGCTCTTTATTCACCGTGAGGCTGAAAAACCGGTTCCCCAGGTTGTCCGGTTGGATGATGAGGTAATCCACCGGGGCTTCAGGGTTGTTCCAAATCAGGTAGATCTCCGTGTCCAGCACTACCCCCGGGAACGCCAGGAGCAGCACCTCCAGATTATGTTCCACATGTCGTGCGCCCAGTGCGCCGTCAGACTGGGTATCCCCTTCGGGAGGGGGTTCGATACCGCTGATCAGCACTGGGCCCAGGTCATAGTCATTGCGGGGACGGCGGGCCGGGGTTCTGGTTTTACGGGACATGGTCAGGCCTCCAAGAGGGGCGGTGTGGCTGATAGAAACCGCAGCAGCTTCATCTCCCACGGCCCGGCGCACCAATCCGTACTTCCTGGCGTAACGATTCGTTTAGCGATGTGCTGCGCGCCAGAATATTTTCGGGCTCATACACGTAATAGAGTTCAGGGGTGGTGCCGTCGAACCTCAAGAGATCTTCATAGGGAATCAGGCGTCTTATCGGCACGCCTTCAGGCACCTGCCCCACGGTAAATAGGTCGTCGTAGAGGATCAGGTCATGGCTGCCCGGTATCACGTAACGCATAAGCAACATGATCTTGTCAGTGGGCCTGCGCCATGCGTACCAAGGAATTTCGACGGCGGCGCCACCGGTGGGGATGGGGTTGACGACATGGGAGGGGTATCGCAAAAAAATAGGCGCCTGCAATCGGATGATCGCGTCCTGCACGGCGGCGGAGGCGATTTTTGAGTAACCCACGATATTGAGCCCTTGGAACAGGATAAAGCTGATCTCCACTTTGCCACCGGCCACGGCACGCACTTTGTCATGAGGTACGAAAAAATCATGAGGCCGGCCGGCCGCTACGATGGGGATGTATTGATTGTGCAGTACCCTGCCTCCCAGCTTTGGGTAGCCCTGGTAAGACACAAAATACGTGTAGCCAACAGGGCCCTCCCACGGATAAGTGAACAACTGCATATGCAAAGGCCCGCCGTTAAGTGACTCAAGGTCGATCAAGCCTGGATAGTGCTGGGTCGCGAAGATAGGCGCGGCATAGTTGGCGCTGCCCACGTCCACGAGCACCGGGACGTTGCGCGAGCGGGGGGTGGATACATTGCGGACGGCGTCGACAACCTGGAAACTCACCAACCTATTGGTGCCGTTACCGATCGAGATGATTTGATCGCGGTTGAGTTTTATCTCGGTCTGTTGACCGACACCGGTCACTTGCTGAGGGGGAGCCAGAAAACTACCAACCTGGCATTCAATGCGATCCAGTGCATGCATATTCGGATAAGGCTCGAAGGTCAGGGTCACGCCCCGCCCGGCCTGAATTTCCCTGATCTCTGTATCGGATATTTTGAAATTGAGTTCGGAATGGCCGGGAGTGATGTGGTCCTGATCCTCGCCGGCGGGGAGGGTTCGCTTGACCATCAGGGTCAGCGGATAAGAGAGGTCATTGGATGGGCCGCCGGTGTACCACACCCTGTACCCCAGTATCAGATCCCCATTGGGGAGGTCGCTGTCCGAAATGGCAAAGGAGAAGCTGCTGCGGGCTTCTTCTCCAGGTTCCAGGGTTTTCTCTGCAAGTACCTTCATCCCCACTATAGAAAGCACCTCAATCTTGTCTCCGGGTTTCGCGGGCCAATTCTTGTCCACCGACACGGTCAGGCCTCTGGCCAGCAACCAGAGCGGAATACCACCGTCATAGCCCGCAAATGCAGGGGACATCCCAGGGACTCGCAGGGTGTCAAGAAACTTGGGTTTGACCGGCGAGGCCTTCTTGGGTTTGGTCGTGGCGGGCTTGCTGTTCTTGGTAGGCATGGCTTTCTCCAATAGAAAGTTGTCACGCTTGACAGGAAATGCTCCTGCGCTTGGACCTATCAAACGCCGTTAAAGAAGGATTTGGCTACTGTCATAATTAACAGGTGGCGACGGGCGGACGGCGCGCAACACGCCCGGTCAGGAACCTTGCAGGATTTGCACTTGACGGCGCAGCGACTCGTTCAAATCCACCGAGCGGGCCCTGATGGAGGCGGACGCGGACTCGTAGACGAAATACAGATCGGGGGCGTAGCCCGCGAAGGGGTGAAGATCCGTACCGGTGAGCGCCCACTGAACCGGCTGTCCATCCGACCAGAACGATCCCACCGGCTTCGTCACGCTGAAGAGGATGATTTCGTTGAGTGACTTCACGTAACGCAGGATCAACGTGAGGGTATCTGTCGGTTTGCGCCAGGCGTACCAGGGGATATTCACAACGAGGGAGTTTTCTATGAACACCGTATCTTCAGGGTATTTTTCGAAATAGGGCGCCTCCAATGGAATGACCGACCCCACAACTTCAGCGCAGGTCTGCTTGGAAACGTAAGGGGTCAAGTCGTCTGCCCGGATCAATTCATAGCTGATCGCCACCCATCCTCCGGCCGCAGCACGGACTTTGCTGTAGGGCACTTCATGATAGGTCGCGGTGCCAGCCCTGGTGATCACTTCGATGCGTCGGTGCACCACCTCACCTCCAAGCGGAGGGTAGGCCTTGAAGGTGATCACATACCAATCTCCCGTCCTGCCGATGTGCCCAGGGGTGTACATGCCAACCCTCAAGTTGGCGCCATTGAGTCTTTCGATATCGATATAGCCCGGCTGATCGTCGGACTGGATGAATGGGCCTTCCCGTTGCGCATTGTCGAGCGCCACCACTACGCGGGTGTACTTGGATCTTGGTGTTGAGGCGTTGCCGACGAGGTCGACTATGTAAAACCCCACCAGCAGGCCATCACTGTCACCGGCTTTAATCATCTGGGCGTGATTAATCACAATAAGGGTCGCCTGGCCGACGCCTGCAACTTTCTGCACGACGTTCAGGCTGCCCCATTGGAAGTGGATGCGATCGCTTGGATGCATATTCGGATAAGGCTGAACGATTACGCTGACGCCTTTGGCTGCCTCGGGCGGATAGACTTCCAGGGCCGAGAGTGTGTATTTGAGCTGCGAGTGACCCGGCTCAAGCTGATCCAGGTCTTCGCCCGCCGGCAGGTCGGTTTTTACCAAGATACTCAGGGGATAGGATGCCTCGTCGTCGTCGCTGCCTCTGTAATTCACCACGTAACCCAGGCGTAGTTCTCCGTCGGGCAGCTTTTCCCGTGGAATGGAAAAAAAGTAACTGTGGTGTTGTTCCTCTCCCGCCCGTACCGGCTTCATCGCCAAGGACGTCATACTTGGCATCATGACGATATTGATGATGTCGCCAGGACTGGCAACCCAACTGTTATCCACTCGGACAGTCAGCCCGGAGACCATCAGCCAGTCGGGAATCCCTCCGTCGTAACCGTCTACATTATGGGTCATACCTGGGATCGACAGACGAGGAAGCTGCCTGGGCTGTCCAGGGGAAGTATTGGCGCTTTCAGTGCTCATGCTCTTTATTCTCCTGAACAAGTCCCTGAAGGTGGAGGCGTAGCGTTGTTAACGGTTTACGTGCCTCAGGTGGTATCAAATACCCTTGGTTTCGCGCTGGCTACTGTCAGAATTCACAGGTGGTGTTGGGGGATCAAACATTCGCGGTGCCGAGCTCGACGTTCAGTTCATCGCACGACCACTGGTCGCCACCTGTTAACTCTGACAGTAGTCAACACCTTGCTGCTGGAGGTCTGATTTCTCTCAAACCCATGCCCAGTGCGCAGGGGAATACCGAGGAAACCAGCATGGCCAAGTATCGCGCTCAACCTCCCAGTCTGATCTCCGACCTGCCCCCGGTGGATATTCCGCTGATGCAACCGCCGATTGCAGGAGATTTGGAGGAGGCCGACGGGGGGATTGGTGTGTCGCATACCCTGAGACCCCTGGTCGTGCATATCGACCGACCAAGCAGTACGCCTGAAGGAACGTTCTTCGAATTGTTCTGGGGCGGCGGTGATCCGGTCGCGTACAACCTGATCCGTGAGGGCGACCAGAACCTGACGCGCATTCCCTTCACCGTGCCCTATGACAGTATTCGCGAGCCGTGGGCAGATCCGGTGTACGTCCGGGTTATTCGCAGCAGCGGAAACGAATCCCGAACCCAGCCTTTGCGTTTGAGGGTCAACCTGCAACATCCGGGCGGACAAGACCCCAATCCCGCCCCCGGAAATCAAGGCCTGGTATTTGAGTTGCCGGATGATGTAAGGCTTGGTGGGGTCAGTGCGGATCGGGCCAGGCAGGGTGTGGAGGTGATCGTCAGGCATTGGCTGAACATGGCCGCCTATGACCTGCTTATCCTGGTCTGGGGCTCGGTGCGAATCGAGCGGTTGATCCTGCCCGCCGAAGTCGGGCGGGATATCACCTGCATGCTCGACGAGGATGCAATCAAGGAAGCCGGGGACAGCGACTTGCTGCCGGTGGCGTTCCAGGTTCGCGGACCGACCGGCAACTACCCCGATCCCTGGGCGCCCTGGTCGAGCACGGCACTGGTTTCGGTGTACCTGGCAACCGACCGCCTGGACGCACCCTGGGTGCAAGTACCCGAGACCGACCGAGAAATCGATCTGGACATACTCGGCACTCGGGACGCACAAATCGGCCTGACCGTCGGCGGGGCCGATGCTCGTGTCTACAGCCATGTTTTTCTGTACTGGAACGGGATAAGTGCCCAGGGCAGTTCGGTTCATTACTTTGAGGATCGGCCACTGTCAGGTGCCAAGGGTTACTTTTTCAATATCGGCAACGCCTTGGTCAGTGCGATCGCCCAAGGCAGCGCAGTGGTGTATTACGAACTGAAAGGCGCTGGCTTGCCCGACAAACGCTCGCATAACCGTTATCTCACGGTGATCGGCGAGATTGTCAGATGGCCGGCACCGACCGTGGACCAGGCCCTGGGAGAGTATCTGGACCCAGGCTTGCCGCTGATTACGATCCGCTTCCCGGCGCAGGCCAGTTGGGCCAGCACAGACAGGGTACAAGTGACCATCCTGGCCAGCGACGCCGGCGGCACCGTCGATTACACGGCAGGACGGCTCGTGGGCCAGGTTGCCCCCGGCAATGATATGACGTTCGATGTGCCGGGCACTGAGCTCAAGCGTTTTGACGGGCGTTTTATCGACGTGTTCTACAGCGTGACACGGGGCAATGAACTGCCTCAGGAATCCCTGCGCCAGCTATATCAGGTGCACCTGCCGAATGAGATGCCTGTTCCCGAATTGATCCAAGCCACAGGCTCAGGTGTTTCGGTGACCCTTGCGCCGATGAGTGCGCAAAACGGTGCAACGCTGAAAGTCAGTTTTTTGCCGATGTACACCACTGACAGCATCAAGGTCACGATGGAAGGGACTGCCGGTGCGGGGTCACCGGTTATTGCGCCGAAGGATGGTTTGACCAGTGGTGTGGTGACGTTTGATATTCCCAAGACGGCGATTGCGGCGAATATCGGCAATACCCACAAAATGTTTACCCTCAAGTACGAGCTCACCCGTGGAGATGTCGTTCGGTCGTCGTCGGTGTTGACGGTGACGGTGACACCGATACCTGCGAGCGAACTGGCGGGAACCGTAATCCAAATCAATGAGGCCAACCCAGCGACGAAGGTGCTGGATCTATCGACCGGAACGGGGAACAGGAGACTGCGGGTCGGCACCTGGCCGTTCATTGCGACCAATTCTCCGGTCTGGATTGAGTTCAAGGGTTTCAAAAGCGGAGGGGCGGCGCACAACCTCAAACATTGGAACGGTGGGGGGGCCTATGTGAATACGACCTGGTTCAACCAAGGGTGGTGGGAAAGTCCAATCAGTTATACGGCCTACTTGAAAGAGTTAGGGGACAACACGCAACTGACACTGCATTTCAAGGCAGCTTTAGTTCCTGGTGTGACGGAGGCCAATGCCATTGTCTTCCCGCAGGTGACCTACACCGTCAAAAGTGCTCCGCCCCCGCTGGTATTTGATACTTCTCCAGCAACGCTGGCTGGCAAGGTGTATGTGATTCGAGGGTACTCACATGCGCTTCCATCCTGGCCTGCCGGAACGACCATGCAACGGCAGGCAACAGGAGGACAGCCGGGTTACTACTATTCATCTTCCAATCCAGCCGCCGCGTTTGTGAACTCCACCACAGGTGTTGTCCAGGTGAGCGGAAGAGGTGTTACGACGATAACGGTCCGAGATCAAAAGCAACAAACTGCAAGCTATACATTGACCGTGACCAACGCTATTGCGGTTATTCCACTTGCTCGAGATTTTCTTGCGGAGGTTCGTAATGCGCTTGCAAGGGAAGGCGCAAGTATGCCGAGCATGGCTCAGTTACGCGAAATTTATAATACTTATGGGGCAAGATGGCCATTGGATAGTGATGCTCACTGGTCTAGTGATAGAGCGTCTGGCGATAACAGCTATTATTGCTTGAGATTTTCCGATGGCAGCCAAAGCACTGTAGACGGTCGCTTCAGAGGGTCTGCCGTTGGAGTAAAGGTATAACGTCTACGAGGTAATACAGTTGAAGGGCGAAGCAGGTTACGTTGAATCAATCTGCTTCACCTTCTCTGAATCCTAAGTACGACATACAGTCAGCAAGCGCACTCAAACAACCTCCAAGTAAGAACTGTGGATCGCCCGCGCCACCCCCCGCACCGTTTCGATGAATTCCGTGAGACGGCTATGCAACCCATCCTCCAGAATCTCATCAATCCCCGTATACCTTAGCCGCGCCTCAAACTCCGCCGCCAGGCGCTGCGCCGTGCGCCCGTAACTGCCGGGCAGGTCCGCAAGGATATGACTCAACTCTTCAATGCACGCATGCAACGAACGCGGCACATCGCTGCGTAGCAACAGCAGCTCCGACACCGACCGTGCATTCAGCGCATTCGGGTACAGCTCCGTATACGCCTCGAACGACGACAGCGCGCGGAGCAGGGCGCTCCACTGGTAATAGCCGCGTGCCGACAAGTCGCTGACTTCTTCCGACTCTTCGCCGAACATCTCGTAGCGTGCGTCCAGCAGGCGCAAGGTGTTGTCGGCGCGCTCGACGAAGGTGCCCAGGCGGATAAACCGATAGGCGTCGTTACGCATGATGGTGCCGGATGTGGCCCCGCGAAACAGGTGCGAACGCTGCTTGACCCAGTCACAGAAGTGGCTGATGCCATGGCGTGCCAGGCCGCCGGCGGCGATGCTGCGCATTTCCAGCCAGGTGGCGTTGAGGTTTTCCCACATGTCGGCGGTGATGCGCCCGCGCACGGCGTGGGCGTTGCCACGGGCGGCGCGCAGGCAGTTGTAGATGCTGGCGGGGTTTTCTTCGTCGAGGGCGAAGAAGTGCAGCATGCGCTCGGCATCCAGGGTTTCATGGCGTTCCAGGTAGCTGTCCAGTGTGCCGCTGCTGAGCAGCGACATGGCCAGTTCGTCCAGGCCATCGCTGCGCCCGGCCTGGGGCATCAACGACAGCGAATAACTGACTTCCAGCATGCGCGCCAGGTTCTCGGCGCGTTCCAGGTAACGGGACATCCAATACAGATCCGCGGCGGTTCTACTCAACATACTCAGCCCTCCACCACCCAGGTGTCCTTGGTTCCACCGCCTTGCGACGAGTTGACGATCAACGAGCCCTCACGCAATGCCACCCGCGTCAGGCCTCCCGGCACCAGGCGGGTTTCCTTGCCCGAGAGCACAAAGGGCCGCAGGTCGATATGCCGGGGCGCGATGCCGTTTTCGACAAAGGTCGGGCAGGTGGACAGGCTCAGGGTCGGTTGGGCGATATACGCATGGGGGCGGGCTTTGATGCGTTGGCGGAAATCTTCGATCTCGGCCGCCGTGGCCGCTGGGCCGACCAGCATGCCGTAGCCGCCGGAGCCCTGGGTTTCCTTGACCACGAGTTCGGCCAGGTTGGCCAGTACGTGGGACAGTTCATCGGGTTTGCGGCACTGGAAGGTCGGCACGTTTTGCAGGATCGGCTCTTCATCCAGGTAAAACTTGATCATCGCCGGCACATAGGGATAGATCGATTTATCGTCGGCCACGCCGGTGCCGATGGCATTGGCCAGCACCACATTGCCGGCGCAGTAGGCCGCGACCAGGCCTGGCACGCCGAGCATGGATTCGGGGTTGAACGCCTGCGGGTCGAGGAATGCATCGTCGATGCGCCGGTAGATCACGTCCACGGCCTTGGGCCCGTCGGTGGTGCGCATGAACACCTTGAGGTCGTGCACGAACAGGTCGGCGCCTTCCACCAGCTCCACGCCCATTTCCCGCGCCAGGAACGCATGTTCGAAGAACGCGCTGTTGAAGCGCCCGGGCGTCAGCACCACGACGTTGGGGTTGTCCAGGCGGCTGGCGCTTTTCAGGGTCTTGAGCAGCAGGTTGGGGTAGTGGTCCACCGGCGCGATACGCTGCTTGGCGAACACTTCGGGGAACAGGCGCATCATCATCTTGCGGTCTTCGAGCATGTAGCTCACGCCGCTGGGGGTGCGCAGGTTGTCTTCGAGGACGTAGTAGGTGCCATCGCCGTCGCGTACCAGGTCCACCCCCGAGATGTGGGAATAAATATCGCGGTGCAGGTCCAGGCCGACCATTGCCTTCTGGTAACCCTCATTGCCCAGCACCTGGTCGGCCGGAATGATCCCGGCCTTGATGATGCGCTGGTCGTGGTAGATGTCGGCGAGGAACATGTTCAGCGCATTGACCCGCTGGATACAGCCGCGTTCGATCACGCTCCATTCGCTGGCGGGGATGCTGCGGGGGATGATGTCGAAGGGGATCAGGCGCTCGGTGTCCTGCTCGTCGCCATAAAGGGTGAAGGTGATTCCCGCGCGATGGAACAGCAAATCGGCTTCGCGGCGACGCTGGGCCAGCAATTCCGGCGGCGTGTTGGCCAGCCAGCGGGAGAAGTCCTGATAGTGCGCACGGCACACGCCGTTTGCGTCATTCATTTCATCGAAGAAAGATCGAGCCATTCCAGTACCTTGTCAGTGCCGAGGGACGCATGGGGTGGCACTGCCGCTTTAAAAAACGCATTTTTTTATGAGCCCGTGGCTGATGGTGCCACCGGGCCTGGTCCTTACTTTCTTATGGGGTCGGCTCTGGGTCGGGGGGTAACGAATGTTCCTGTATTCGGGCAGATGAATGGATAAAGCAATGCGTGTGCCGGAATGGGCATCCCGCGCTGATTTCCCATTGTGGTGAGCGGGCCTTCTGTGGTTACCAGGCTTCTGGGGTGAGTGGGACTGTTGTGGTGAGCTGGACTGCTGGGGGGAGCCGGACCGCTGTGGTGAGCGGGCTTGCCCCGCGTTGGGCTGCGCAGCGGCCCCAAAAAACTTGGGAGCGCTTCGCACTCCAACGCGGGGCAAGCCCGCTCACCACAGTAAGCCCACTCACTACAACAAGCCCGCTCACCACAAAAAAAGCAGGCCATGACAAGGCTGCTCACCATAAGGGAGCGGTTTGCGCACCGCGATGGTGCAACAACAAACTTGAACTTCGCCATAGCCCGATTCTTCTAAGGGGTTTGAGCCCAGCAGGGAGCACGGATGTGCCCAGAATCATTTCACCCGACACCCCGGAAGCGAACCTGGCCGACCACAGCGAGCACAACGCCAAGATCTTTGGCTCGCCCAAGGACCGCCTGGACTTCTACCGTCGCGAAATCCAATACGAAACCACCATCCTCGCCAACCGCACCGATGCCTACCTGACGGCGCAGTCGTTTCTGGTGATTGCCTTTGTCTCCGGCATGGGCAACCTCAACCCCGAGTGGGGCAAGTTGTTCACCCTGGTGGTGCCGGTGTTCCTGACGCTGCTCGGCATACTCAGTTCCCTGAATGCCTGGCCGGGGATCCGCGCCGCGTACGAAATCATCGATCACTGGCACTACAAGCAGAGCGAACTGCTGCGCAGCGAGCCGGTGATGGGCATGGCCTACGATGAGTCGCCGCTGTTTTCCGAAATGGAGTCCTCCCATAAGGGCTATCGCAAGTCGCTGCTGTTCTCCATGCGTGCGCCGTGGCTGTTCATGGTGTTCTGGGTGTTGCTGGGGGCGTACGCGTTTTATATCCAGGTGGATAACCCGGGCTCTTAAGCAGTTGGAACTTCAGCGGCCGGCACGGGACCTTACCTTTACGCAGTCTGCGTTTTTTCCAAAGAGGTGACCCATGAGCACAGACAAAGACCCCCAGACCAGCAACCGTAACGACCCGGCAATCGACGGCGGCGAACCGGCCCCAGGCACGGCGGCCGATGCCCCGAAAGACCCGAAACCCGCCGCCGACCCCAAGGCCAGGGAAAACGACTACAGTCCAGACTTCAAGCCTGAGCGCGAGCCCAAGCCTGAAACCGATGCCGATATCGACACCCAAGGCGGTTAGAGGAGACGGTCATGTCCAAAGAACTGGAAGAAGAGCTCAACGATCCGGGCAATGAAGACCCGGGTTCCCTGATGGATGATGCAGAAGTACCGCTCAATGATCTGGATGACGCGGCGGATGTGGGCAATACCGAGCGTCAGGACTGAGTTTTCGCCTGGGCACGTCGTTCATACCACGCGAGCATCGGCTGGGTACTCAAGCCATGAACGACGATGCTCAAGGCGATCACTGACAACGTCAGGTTCACCGCCACCGCGCTGCTGGTGCCGACAAGGCCATGGTTGAGCGCGTAGAACAGGTAGTAGATGCTGCCGATTCCGCGAATCCCGAACCAGCCCATCAGCCCGCGCTGCTGGCGATCGACCAGGCGACCCCAGGGCATTGCAAACACACTGACCGGTCGAATCACGCAGAACAGCAACGCCGCCAACGGCAATGCCCGCCAATCCCAATGACTGGCCAGCACGATGCCGAGCACCGTGACCAGGAACACTTCCATCGAGCGCTCCACCAGGCTGCCGAACGAGAGCATGTCGCCCATCATTACGCCGGCGGCGATCTGGGTCTCGGCCAACTCGCTCACATCCCCTTGCAGAGCGTGCTCCGGTTCCACCTCAAGATGACCCACCACCGGCAGCGCCAAATGCTCCGAGGGCGTGTGGGAGTTGCCGGTTGACCTGAACTCTGCCTGACGCAGCCCGAGCCCGGCGGCGAATACGGACAGAAAGCCGTAACCCCCCACCGCTTCGGCCACCACGTAGGCCAGGGCGATCAGGGCGAGGGTCAGGTAGTCATTGGGGGAGAGCGTACTATCACTGTTGTTGACGCGTAGCCACAGGGTCGTGCGGCCAATGCCCCGGCCCATCCAGTAGCCGATCAACAGCCCTGCCGGCACCGCCCATAACAGGTTCTTCAACGCCCAACCGCCTAGCCAGTCACCGTCAAAGCCGCCGTGCTGCATGAAGACCAAGGCAAAAATCACAAAGGGAAAGGCCGTGCCATCGTTCAACCCGGCTTCTCCGGACAAACCGAAGCGCAGCGCATCGTAATCCTGTGCATTATTGACCTGCACCAGCCCCGCCAGCACCGGGTCGGTCGGCGCGAGAATGGCACCCACCAGCAGCGACACCCCCCACGACAGTTCAAACACGTAATGCAGCGCCAGGCAGCTGCCGAGGATGGTCAACAGCATGACCGGCCCGGCCATGCCGAACGCGATGCGCCAGGTGCGATGGCCCAGGGGCAGGCGCAGTTTGAGCCCGCTGACGAACAGTGAAAACAGCACCGCGACTTCCGTGAGGTGCTCCATCCAGCGCGCAGACTGCTTGATGTCCAGGTGCAGCAGGTCCACGCCGAGGGGGCCGATGCCCACGCCCAGCAACAGGCACACCGCCGAGGTGGTCACCGGCATCCAGCGCAGGTAAGAGGAGGTGAGGGCAAGGGTCAGCAGCACTGCACCGAGGACGGCCATCCATAGAATAAAAGTCATCGGGAGGGTGTCCAGGGCCGTGGTCTATTCACGTTCGAGGCGTGTCGCTGACTGCAGGTTCAATGTGATTGCGTCGCCTTGAATTCATTGGCGATTGATCAGCAGGCGCTCCAGGTCTTCAGTAGGCAGCGGCCGGCTGAACAGGTAGCCCTGGATCTGATCGCAGCCGGCCTCCTTGAGGAACGCCAATTGCGCCTGGGTTTCCACACCTTCGGCCACCACCCGCAGGTTCAGGCTATGGGCCAACTCGATAATGGTACGGGTGATCGCGGCATCCTGGGGGTTGCTGGTGACCTCGCGGATAAACGCAATGTCGATCTTCAGCGTGTCGATGGGGAAGCGTCGCAGGTAGGCCAGGCTCGAATAGCCGGTGCCGAAGTCGTCAATGGAGATCTTCACGCCCATGGCGTGCAGGCGTTGCAGGCTGGCGATGGTGTGCTGGGTATTCTCCATCAGCGAGCCTTCGGTCAGTTCCACTTCCAGCCAATGGGGTTCGACGCCGGTCTCAGTGAGAATACGCGCGATATCGGCAATCAGGTCGCCCTCGATCAACTGATGGCCGGAGACGTTCACCGACACCTCGACGGCGCCAATCGCGCTGCGCTGCCACGTCGCAATCTGCTGGCACACGCTGCGGATCACCCAGCGCCCTACCTCCACGATCAAACCCAGGCTTTCCAGGACGGGCACGAACACCGCCGGCGATACCGCACCGTAGCCTGGGCGCTCCCAACGCAGCAGTGCCTCCAGGGCGCAGATCTGCCCGTCGGCCAAAGCGACTTTTGGCTGGTAGTGCAGGGTGAACTCATCGTGCTCCACGGCCTGGCGCAGGGCGTTTTCCAGGTCCTGGCGGGCCAGGTCGTGCACGTTCATGCGCGTGCTGTCACCGGCATGTTGGCGCAGTTGCTGCTCAAGCAACTGACTATGGCGCTTGAGTTGATCGCCATGGCTCTTGAGCCGCAGCAGGTTGCGCACCCGCAGCCACAACTCGACCCGTTCCACCGGCTTGCTGATGAACTCTTCGGCACCGGTTTCCAGGCCACTGACCCGTGCACTTGACTCGCTGAGGGCCGACAGCATGATGATCGGAATACTCGCCGTGGCTGCGTCGCCCTTGAGCTGGCTGGCCACTTCGTAGCCGTCCATGCCTGGCATCATGATGTCCAGCAGGATCAGGTCAGGCGGCTGTTTGGCCACCAGTTGCAAGGCTTCTTCGCCGCTGGCCGCCGTGAGGGTCTGGTAGCCCTCGTGTTGCAACAGGGTTTCCAGCAGCTTGCGAACCTGGGGTTCGTCATCAACGATCAACAGCGTTGCGGGTTGGCTGGCCATGGAGAGGACTCATCTGAGGGGTGAGAGGGGGGGGTGGTGCAACAGCGTGTCGATCACCTGGTACAGCTCTTTGTAGCGCAGCGGCTTGCTGATGTAGGCATCGCAACCGGCCAACCGGGTCTTTTCACGGTCTTCCTTCATGGCCATGGCGGTGAGGGCAATCACCGGGATATGGGCAGTGTACGGGTCCTGCTTGAGCAGCGCGGTAGCGGCCAGGCCGTCCATGCCCGGCAATTGGATATCCATCAGGATCAGCGCCGGTTGGGCTTCACGGGCCAGGGTCAGCCCGCTCTCGGCGTCGGCGGCCCACACCACCGTGTGGCCGGCGTTGACCAGCAGCAGCCGGGCCAGGCGCATATTGGCCTCGTTGTCTTCGACGATCAGGATATGGGCCATTCAGCCTCCGTGCCCCGGTGGAGTGGCAGCCACACCACAAACCGAGCGCCCTGACCTTCACGGCTGGCCACCGCGACACTGCCACCGTGCAGGTCGACCAGTTGCTTGACCATCGCCAAGCCCAGGCCAGTGCCTTCGAATTTGCGCGCCAGGCTGCTGTCGATCTGGCTGAAGGCCTTGAACAGCTTGCCCATGTCGTCCTCGGCAATACCGATGCCGGTGTCGCTGACGCTCAATTCGAGGAACTGCTGGTGGGCGCTGGGTTGCAGGGCAAACCCGTGCATCGGCCAATCGCCGGGCACTCGCCCGACCTGTGCGCGGGCCACTTGGCGCACCGCCAGGGTCACGGTACTGCCGTGGGCGCTGAATTTCACCGCATTGGCCAGCAGGTTGTAGATGATCTGCTTGGTCTTGCGCAGGTCCAGGGCCAGTGTGCCGAAGTCGCCCTGGCTTTCGAGCTTCAACTGGATGCGTTGCAGGGCGGCTTTTTCGCGCACGATCAACAGGCTGTTGGACAGCAGGCCCTCCAGCTCCACGGCTTCCAGCTCCAGGTCCATCATCCCGGCTTCGACCTTGGACAGGTCGAGAATGTCGTTGATCAGCGACAACAGGTGCTGGCCGCTGGTGAAGATGTCGCCGATGTATTCGCGCTGGGTCTCACTCATGTCGCCCACCAGCCCGTCCTTCAACGCCTCGGAAAAACCGATCACCGCATTCAATGGTGTGCGCAATTCGTGGGACATGGTGGCGAGGAACTCGGACTTCATATGGCTGGCATGTTCCAGCTCCAGGTTCTTTTCCTCCAGCGCGCGCTCAAAGCCTTTACGCTCGGCTTCTTCGTGTTTGCGTGCGGTGTTGTCGGTGCCGATCAGCAGATAGCCGATGATGGTGTCATGCCGGTTGCGCAGCGCCGTCACCGAGACCATGGCCGACAGGCGGCTGCCGTCCTTGCGAATATAGGTCAGCTCGTAAATATCCTCGATGCCGCGGGACGCCTTGAACACCAGCGCTTCGAAGCCCGGCGTGATCGGCGTGTCCAGCTCCAGGCTGAGGGCGGCGGCGCGGGTGATCAGTTCGGCGGGGTCGGAGATGTCGGCGGGGGTAATGCGGTTGAGGACATCGTCGGCGGCATAGCCGAGCATGCGTTCGGCGCCGACATTGAAGATCTGGATCACGCCCTTTTCATCGGTGGCGATGCTGGAGAAGTAGGCGCTGTTGAAGATTGCGTCTTGCAGGGCACCGGTTTTCAGCAGGTTTTTCTGGCGTTTGAATTCGACGATTTTTTCAGCCCGTGATTGGGCTTCAAGCGGTGGTCCAGTGACGGGTTTGTCCATGGCGGTGTTTTCCAGGCAGGTCAGGCCCGGCCGTGTCGATGACAGGGCCGCAGAGCATGCTCACAGAAAATCGCGTGGACGCGATGAGGAGGAGATGAGGTCCCCGGACAATAGCAGATACCGCCCGCACTACGGTATGGATACACTCAAACGAGTGTACGCCGACACAGGGCGGCGGGCCGCCCTGTTACCGGGCGGCGCGGCTTAGAGCATCACGCTGCTGATGACCTGGGTGCTGTCATCCGGGCATAGGTATCTACACAACTCTTAAAGGCTGACACATAACTCTGTGGTGAGCGGGCTTGTCGAATCGTCGCACCGCCCGCGCTGGGCTGCGAAG
>NZ_FKLB01000026.1:0-1608 GCF_900067035.1 Pseudomonas sp. 1 R 17 | reverse complement strand
GGTTCATCACGGAATCCCGGGAAACACAGAAACAAGAACGCCGATTTGATTGATGATGTTCGTGCGAGCAAACACATCTAAAAAACCGGCGTTCTTATGCGTGATATTAATACTTTCCTTCCTTTTTGGGAGGGCTTTTCTGTCGTCACGATCAAGCCCGATGGTGACGCTCTAAAGATCGATCTGATTCCCCACGCCACCCGATTCCCTTCCTGCGGCGGCTGCCAAAAACCTTGTTCAACCACTCATGAGTATTGCGAGCGAACCGTTCGTGATCTGCCCATTCTCGGTCGCGCGGTGAGCCTCAGCATTTTGCTCAGGCGTGTTGGCTGCCGCGACTGTGGAAAACGCATGGAGGCCGTCAGTTGGCTGGATCGCTATGCCCGCATGACGCGCCGCTTGGCCGAGGCGGTCATTCAGGCCTGCGAGCGCCTTCCCACCTTGCACGTGGCCCAGATGTTTGGACTGCATTGGGACACTGTTCGGTTGCTGGAGCGTCGAGCCTTGCAGGCGGTGTTGAGTGAGTTGCCGAAGGCGCAACCACGACGCCTGATCATGGACGAGTTCGCGTTATTCAAAGGTCATCGTTACGCCAGCGTTGTGCTGGATGCCGATACACGACGAGTGCTGTGGATCGGTGAAGGCCGTAGCCGAGCGGCAGTCAGGCCGTTCTTCGAGGAACTGGGGCCGGAGGGCTGCGCTCGAATCGAAGCGGTGGCGATGGACATGAATACTGCTTTTGATCTGGAGGTTCGCCAGCATTGCCCGAAAGCGCGAGTGGTCTACGACCTTTTCCATGTGGTGGCCAAATATGGCCGAGAGGTGATTGATCGGGTCCGCGTCGACGAAGCTAATCGGCTGCGTCATAACAAGCCGGCTCGCAAGGTCATCAAGCAGGCACGATGGCTGTTGCTGCGTAACCCACAGAACCTGAAAACGCCGGAACAACAGGTCCATTTGCAGGATTTATTGGAGGCCAACCAATCGCTGATGACAGTTTATTTGATGAAGGCTGAACTCAAAACGCTCTGGACACCGAGCACTGCCTGGACCTGGAGATCGGCCTGGAAGCAATGGCTGCGCCATGCATATGAAAGCGAAATACCGGCTCTGATCCAGTTTGCCAAACGGCTAAAGGGTTATTGGCGGGGCATCGTCAGTCGGGTTCGCTGGCCGATGCACACCGGTCAGTTGGAAGGAATAAACAATCGAATAAAGGTCATCAAACGGATGGCGTACGGTTACCGGGATAGCGAATTCTTCTTCATGAAGATCAAGAGCGTCTTTCCCGGTAATCCGTGATGAACCAAAAAAACGCCCCGCATCTTTCGATGCGGGGCATTTTTCATGGCGCTTTGAAACTCAGCGGTTGCGGGTCAGCAATGCCGGTTTTTCACCACGAGGACGGCCTGGCAGTTGATCCAACTGCTCGGGTGTCGGGAAGCGGTCGGCTTTCGACTCCTTGTGGATGATCTTCGGCGCCGGGCCACCGCGCGGGTTCTGCACGGCGGGCTCGGACAAACGTGGCTGGTCGTCACGGGCCGGGCGGCGGTTGTTGCTGCGCGAATCTTCGCGACGCGCCTGGCCGTCACGCGGTGCACCGTTACG
>NZ_FKLB01000011.1:0-425 GCF_900067035.1 Pseudomonas sp. 1 R 17 | reverse complement strand
ACCCACTGGACCTGCGTGGACGAAGGCCGCGATGCGGTACCAATTGGCCGCCCGATCGCCAACCTCGGCTGCTATATCCTCGACAGCCACTTTGAACCCGTACCGGTCGGCGTGCTCGGCGAGTTGCACCTCGGCGGCATCGGCCTGGCCCGGGGTTACCACCGCCGCCCGGCACTCACTGCCGAACGTTTTGTCGCCCACCCGTTCATCCAGGGCGAGCGCCTGTACCGTACCGGCGACCTGGCACGCTACCGCACAGACGGCGTGATCGAATACGCCGGGCGTATCGACCATCAAGTCAAGCTGCGCGGCCTGCGCATCGAACTGGGGGAAATCGAAGCGCGCCTGCTGGAGCACGCGTGGGTCCGTGAGGCTGCCGTGTTGGCGGTCGACGGTAAATACCTGGTGGGCTACCTGGTGCTGCA
>NZ_FKLB01000051.1:0-34584 GCF_900067035.1 Pseudomonas sp. 1 R 17 | reverse complement strand
TCACTCATCCACGGGAACGGGTTAGTCGTCCCCGGATACTCTTCCTTCAACCCAATTTGCGACAGGCGACGGTTAGCGATGAACTTCAAATAGTCTTCCATCATCGCGGCGTTCATACCGAGCACCCCGCGCGGCATGGTATCCCGCGCATATTCAATCTCCAGCTGAGTCCCCTGCAGGATCATCTGGGTCGCTTCTTCCTTCATCTCGGCATCCCACAGGTGTGGGTTTTCGATTTTGATCTGGTTGATCACGTCGATACCGAAGTTCAGGTGCATCGACTCGTCGCGCAGGATGTACTGGAACTGCTCGGCCACGCCGGTCATTTTGTTGCGGCGGCCCATGGACAGGATCTGGGTGAAGCCGCAATAGAAGAAGATGCCTTCCAGGACGCAGTAGTAGGCGACCAGGTTGCGCAGCAGCTCTTTATCAGTCTCGACGGTGCCGGTTTCGAACTTCGGATCGGAGATGGAGCGGGTGTATTTCAGGCCCCAGGCTGCCTTCTTAGCCACCGATGGAATCTCGTGGTACATGTTGAAGATCTCGCCTTCATCCATGGCCAACGATTCGATGCAGTACTGGTAGGCGTGGGTGTGGATCGCTTCTTCGAAGGCCTGGCGCAGGATGTACTGGCGGCACTCCGGGTTGGTGATCAGGCGGTACACGGCCAGGACCAGGTTATTGGCGACCAGGGAGTCGGCGGTGGAGAAGAAGCCGAGGTTGCGCATGACGATGCGGCGTTCGTCGTCGGTCAGGCCTTCGGGGTTTTTCCACAGGGCGATGTCGGCGGTCATGTTGACCTCTTGCGGCATCCAGTGGTTGGCGCAGCCGTCGAGGTACTTCTGCCAGGCCCAGTCGTACTTGAAGGGCACGAGTTGGTTGAGGTCGGCGCGGCAGTTGATCATGCGCTTTTCGTCAACGGCGACGCGGGCGGAGGCGCCTTCGAGTTCGGCGAGGCCTTCGGCGACGTCGAGTTTGTCCAAGGCGGCCTTGGCGCGCACGATGGCGGCGGAGTCACTGGCGGTGACGGCGCGTGCTTCGATGGCGGCAGCGGCACCGGCACCGTCGAGGCGGTCCATGTTGGCTTCGGTGGCGTGGCCGGCGTTGGCGCCTTTGGTGGCTACTTCACCGTCTTCTTCTTTGTCGAATTCGTCCCAGCTCAGCATGACGTGTCGTCTCCTGCGTGAGGGCTCAAAGGTGCCCGTGTGAAACCGGATGGTTGGGTGTTCACACGGCCCTCGGGCCGCGGTGGATCTTAAGGAATCGTTTGTTGCAACAGCTCGCGCAGGCAAATAAACGGAATTGGGTAACGGGTACTGCATGAGGCTTGAGGGGCGGAGCGGTGGATGCATACTCCAGCGCAGGCTCAAGATCTGGCTCTTCGTCCCTGTGTAAAGGGATATTGCAGGCCCGATTTACCCGCGCATTATAGGGAAAAATTCGGCTTTGTGTTGCGGCGGATGGTCTCGGATCAGAGACAAAAAGGCGGCTATTTGAGCCAGAGTGAGGGTTTGCGGGGGGTTGATGGGGTAGGAAATTTTTGACGGGCGGTGGGCTATTTATTGTGGGGAAGAGGGGAGGGCTTTTTGAGGGCGGGAAGGGAGGACCGGTTCTTTGCCGCAAGAACGATTTCTTGCGGCGAATAAGATCCGGGTCTGTTCCAACTAACGAAGTTGTTATCCGTTAGAGCAACCATTACCCATGACATGGTAATTAAGGATATGGCGCTGACCCTGGGAGTCTTCATATTCCATCTTTACCGGCACAACTTCGCAGACTTCCGGGATTGTGCTCATGGACAATACTTTGGCCACGTCCAGCTTGGTGCTATAGGTGTAATCCTCGACAATCGGGGCGTTCTGGCCGGCCAGCTCGGTCGGGGCCTCGTCGGCCAGGGCGGCGGTGGCGCACAAGCTGCTGAGGGCCATAACTACGAGAGCTTTCATTTCTTTACTTACCTTCTTCAGGGCGAAAGGGGTCACGGGGCCCTTGTGAGGCCACGTGTGTAACTTAGGATTGGTTAGTTCGGATTAACGTGCCTTCGTGGGGGCTGTTACGTTGTTAATCACTGTTGTGTTAATCACAATGCCTTGGTTGGCGGAAGTGATTCTAGGCCTGCGGGTTATATTCATATACCGGTGCTTTTGATAAAGACTATTGGCGGTTTTTGTAACAATCCCGTGATAAAGGTTTTTTCACCCACCCGCAAAGCCCCGCAGGCTGCGGGCCAGAGCGGTAAACGGGGATAGCAGGGCATTTTGTAGGGTCTTGTTACTACCATCGTCGAATGGTTCTATAGGCCCACCCCGGATACAACTGGGTCATACAACAACAACTATGTCACCGAGGTAAGAAAGATGAGTGCGGCTTCCCTGTACCCCGTTCGCCCCGAAGTAGCAGCCAACACGCTGACCGACGAGGCAACCTACAAGGCCATGTACCAGCAGTCGGTGGTCAACCCCGACGGTTTCTGGCGCGAGCAAGCCAAGCGCCTTGACTGGGTCAAGCCTTTCACCGCGGTGAAGCAGACCTCTTTCGACGATCACCATGTCGACATCAAGTGGTTCGCCGATGGCACCCTGAACGTTTCCTACAACTGCCTGGACCGTCACCTCGCCGAGCGCGGCGACCAGGCGGCGATCATCTGGGAGGGCGATGACCCGGCCGAGAGCCGTACCATCACCTACCGCGAGCTGCACGAAGAAGTCTGCAAGTTCGCCAACGCCCTGCGTGGCCAGGATGTACACCGCGGCGACGTGGTAACCATCTATATGCCGATGATTCCCGAAGCCGTGGTCGCCATGCTGGCGTGTACCCGCATCGGTGCGATCCATTCCGTGGTGTTTGGTGGTTTCTCGCCGGAGGCCCTGGCCGGTCGCATCATCGACTGTAAGTCGAAGGTGGTGATCACGGCCGATGAAGGCATTCGCGCCGGTAAGAAGATTCCGCTGAAGGCCAACGTCGACGACGCGCTGACCAACCCGGAAACCAGCAGCATCCAGAAGGTCATCGTGTGCAAGCGCACCAATGGTTCGATCAAGTGGAACCAGCATCGCGACATCTGGTACGAAGACCTGATGAAAGTGGCGGGCACCGTGTGTGCGCCCAAAGAGATGGGCGCCGAAGAAGCGCTATTCATCCTCTACACCTCAGGTTCCACCGGCAAGCCGAAAGGCGTGCAGCACACCACCGGCGGCTACCTGTTGTACGCGGCCCTGACCCACGAGCGCGTATTCGACTACCGCCCGGGCGAAATCTACTGGTGCACCGCCGACGTCGGCTGGGTCACCGGCCACACGTATATTGTCTACGGCCCGCTGGCCAATGGCGCGACCACCTTGCTGTTCGAAGGTGTGCCGAACTACCCGGACATTACCCGGGTGGGCAAGATCGTCGACAAGCACAAGGTCAATATCCTCTACACCGCCCCGACCGCGATCCGCGCGATGATGGCGTCCGGCACCGCTGCCTGCGAAGGCGTCGATGGCAGCAGCCTGCGCCTGTTGGGCTCGGTGGGTGAGCCGATCAACCCGGAAGCGTGGGACTGGTACTACAAGAATGTCGGCCAATCCCGTTGCCCGATCGTCGACACCTGGTGGCAGACCGAAACCGGCGCCACCCTGATGAGCCCGCTGCCGGGTGCCCATGCACTCAAGCCGGGTTCTGCCGCACGGCCGTTCTTCGGCGTGGTGCCGGCGCTGGTGGACAACCTGGGCAACATCATCGAAGGCGCCGCCGAAGGCAACCTGGTGATTCTCGACTCGTGGCCAGGCCAGGCCCGTACCCTGTACGGCGACCATGACCGTTTTGTCGACACGTACTTCAAGACCTTCCGTGGCATGTACTTCACCGGTGACGGCGCCCGTCGCGATGAAGATGGCTACTGGTGGATCACCGGCCGTGTGGATGACGTGTTGAACGTATCCGGCCACCGCATGGGCACCGCCGAGATCGAAAGCGCCATGGTTGCCCACCCTAAAGTCGCCGAAGCGGCGGTGGTGGGTGTGCCGCACGACATCAAGGGCCAGGGCATCTATGTGTACGTGACCCTGAAGAATGGCGAAGAACCCAGCGAAGCCCTGCGCCTGGAGCTGAAGAACTGGGTGCGCAAGGAAATCGGGCCGATTGCCTCGCCGGATGTCATCCAGTGGGCACCGGGCTTGCCGAAGACGCGCTCGGGGAAAATCATGCGGCGTATCCTGCGCAAGATTGCCACGGCCGAGTACGACGGGCTGGGCGATATTTCCACCCTGGCGGACCCAGGTGTAGTGGCGCATTTGATTGAGACACACAAGACCATGAATGTCGCGTAAGGCGGGGTAGGTGGGAAAGAGCCCCATTCGGTGTATGCCGAGTGGGGCTTTTTTATGATTTCTCAAAATCACCGCCTTTCCTACATTTGGATTGCAATCCAAGGTGGGTAGGGGGGAGGGTCTGACAGGCCCGCATGATCATCAGGCAAATAAATATCGGTTTTTCGCGTAGGAGGTTTCTGAATGTTACCGAGTGGCACAAATGTGTAACCCATCGCCCAAACCTGAGGCAAAGGGCTACGCTTATGCCCCGAAAAACCGCGCCTTAGACACCCCGAGCCATAAGATTAAACGCCACACTTGCCGTGCTAGAAGGGTTTGCGAATAATAGGCCCGCAATTTGCAGCATCAACAGGTTTAATATCTTTTGTCTCTGCATAAAATTCAGAGGCTGTCAATGTGCTGGAACCGCTTTCTCAGTGCTTCTGTAAATTGTTGTCGCATTGAGGAAATATCGGCTTCCGGCCTGTCGTTAGAATGCCGATCACTCGCTCGTCGTCTCCACTGTTGAATTGGTGTAGGACGCAGCACCGCTATTCGGTTTCACTCAGTCGCATCGTGGGCCATGGCTCATACTGCTGTTTTGCCCTATACCGATGGAGTCCCAAGATGAAGAAACTCGTGCTGTTGGGCGCCCTGGCGCTGTCCGTGCTGTCCATGCAGGCTTTCGCTGAAGGCAAGCCCCTGAAAATTGGTATCGAAGCGGCCTACCCTCCGTTTGCCTCCAAGGCACCGGATGGCAGCATCGTCGGTTTTGACTACGACATCGGCAACGCCCTGTGCGAAGAGATGAAGGTCAAGTGCACCTGGGTCGAGCAAGAGTTCGACGGCCTGATCCCGGCGCTCAAAGTGCGCAAGATCGACGCGATCCTGTCGTCCATGTCCATCACGGAAGACCGCAAGAAGTCCGTGGACTTCACCAACCGTTACTACCTCAGCCCAGCGCAACTGGTGATGAAGGAAGGCACCACCGTCAGCGACAGCCTGGATGAATTGAAGGGCAAGAAGATCGGTGTGCAACGCGGTTCGATCCACGATCGTTTCGCCAAGGAAGTCTTGGCTCCTAAAGGCGCCACTGTTGTGCCTTACAGCTCGCAGAACGAAATCTACCTGGACGTGGAAGCCGGTCGCCTCGACGGCACCGTGGCCGACGCCACCCTGCTGCAAGACGGCTTCCTGAAGACGCCAGCCGGTAAAGGCTACGCGTTCGTGGGCCCACAGTTCACCGACGCCAAGTACTTCGGTGACGGCATCGGCATCGCCGTACGCAAAGGCGACAAGGAAAACCTCGACCGCATCAACGCAGCCATTGCCGCGATCCGTGCCAACGGCGAATACAAGAAAATCCAGGACAAGTACTTCGACTTCGATATTTACGGCGCTGACGCCAAGTAAATCGTCGCAGCGATCTGTCCGAAATGGCGCAAGCAACAGAATTCCTGCGGTTTGCGCCATTTTTTCATCCCCCTTTTCGAGGACCTGAATCATGTTGAAAGGCTACGGGGCCGTCATCCTCGATGGCGCATGGTTGACGCTTCAGCTCGCCTTGTCGTCCATGGCCTTGGCCATTGTTCTGGGTCTGATCGGGGTCGCGTTACGCCTGTCGCCGGTGCGCTGGTTGGCCTGGCTGGGTGACTTGTACTCCACGGTGATCCGCGGGATCCCCGACCTGGTGCTGATCCTGCTGATTTTCTACGGTGGTCAGGACCTGCTTAACCGCGTCGCGCCGATGCTCGGCTATGACGACTATATCGACTTGAACCCCTTGGCCGCCGGTATCGGCACCCTGGGTTTCATCTTTGGCGCCTACCTCTCGGAAACCTTCCGTGGCGCCTTCATGGCCATCCCCAAGGGCCAGGCTGAAGCCGGCCTTGCGTATGGCATGAGCAGCTTCCAGGTGTTTTTCCGGGTGATGGTGCCGCAGATGATCCGGCTGGCGATCCCCGGGTTTACCAACAACTGGCTGGTACTCACCAAGGCCACCGCGCTGATCTCGGTGGTGGGCCTGCAAGACATGATGTTCAAGGCCAAGCAGGCGGCTGATGCCACCCGCGAGCCTTTTACCTTCTTCCTCGCAGTGGCGGCGATGTACCTGGTGATCACCAGTGTGTCGTTGCTGGCCTTGCGTCATCTTGAGAAGCGCTACTCGGTAGGCGTAAGGGCGGCTGATCTATGATCTTCGACTACAACGTCATCTGGGAGGCCATGCCGCTGTACCTTGGCGGCCTGCTGACCACCCTGAAACTGCTCGCCATCTCGCTGTTCTTCGGCCTGCTCGCCGCCTTGCCCCTGGGCTTGATGCGTGTGTCCAAGCAACCGGTCGTCAACGGCGTTGCCTGGCTCTACACCTACGTGATCCGCGGCACGCCGATGCTGGTGCAGCTGTTCCTGATCTACTACGGCCTGGCGCAGTTCGAAGCGGTGCGCGAGAGCTTCCTGTGGCCACTGCTGTCCAGTGCGACCTTCTGCGCGTGCCTGGCCTTTGCGATCAACACCAGCGCCTACACCGCCGAGATCATTGCCGGTAGCCTCAAGGCCACCCCCAATGGCGAGATCGAAGCGGCCAAGGCCATGGGCATGTCGCGCTACAAGCTGTACCGCCGCATCCTGCTGCCGTCGGCCCTGCGCCGCGCGCTACCGCAGTACAGCAACGAAGTGATCATGATGCTGCAGACCACCAGTCTCGCGTCCATCGTCACCCTGATCGACATCACCGGTGCCGCGCGCACGGTCAACGCGCAGTTTTACCTGCCGTTCGAAGCCTACATCACCGCCGGCGTGTTCTACCTGTGCCTGACCTTTATCCTGGTGCGCCTGTTCAAGTTGGCCGAGCGCCGCTGGCTGAGCTACCTGGCTCCACGGAAGCACTGATATGGAACGTATCGATCACCTGTTGCCCTGGGGCCACCTGGGCTGCGAGCGCCAACTGAGCGTGTTCCGTTTCGGCAGTGGCGAGCGCAAGGCCTATATCCAGGCCAGCCTGCACGCCGATGAATTGCCCGGCATGCGCGCCGCGTGGGAGCTGAAAAAACGCCTCGCCGAACTTGAAGCGCAAGGTGCCCTCAACGGCGTGATCGAGCTGGTGCCGGTGGCCAACCCGATGGGCCTGGGCCAGTTGCTGCAAGGCAGCCACCAGGGCCGTTTCGAAGTGGGCAGCGGCAAGAATTTCAACCGCGATTTCGTTGAGTTGAGCGAGCCGGTGGCCGAGTTGCTCACAGGCAAGCTGGGGGATGATGCTCACGCCAACGTGCGCATGATTCGCCAAGCGATGGCCGATGCGCTCAACGCATTGCCCGAGCCGAGCAGCCAATTGCAAGGCATGCAACGCATCCTGCTGAGCCATGCGTGCAGCGCCGATATCGTCCTCGACCTGCACTGCGACGCCGAAGCCGCACTGCACATGTACGCGCTGCCCCAGCACTGGCCGCAGTGGCGTTCGCTGTCGGCGCACTTGAATGTGAAAGTCGGTCTGCTCGCGGAAGATTCCGGCGGCAGCTCGTTTGATGAGGCCTGCTCGTTGCCGTGGCTGCGTCTGTCCCGCGCCTTCCCTGACGCGCAGATCCCGCTGGCCTGCCTGGCGACTACCTTGGAGTTGGGCGGTCAAGCGGACACCGGTCGTGACGAAGCGATCTTCCACGCCGAAGGCATCCTCGCGTTTCTCGCCGAGCAAGGCCTGATCAAGGGCGAATGGCCGGCGCCGCAACACGAACCGTGTGAAGGCGTGCCCTTCGAAGGCACCGAATTGCTGTTCGCGCCCCACGCCGGGGTGATCAGTTACCTGCGTAAAGCCGGCGACTGGATCGAGAAGGGCGAGCCGATTTTTGAAGTGATTGACCCCCTGGAAGACCGCGTGAGCATTATCTGCGCAGGCACCTCGGGGGTGTTGTTTGCCGTTGAACGGCTACGTTATGCCCAAGCGGGTTTCTGGCTGGCCAAGGTGGCGGGGCGCGAAGCGCTGCGTCACGGGCGCTTGCTCAACGACTGACCACCTGTTTTTGTGAGAACCGACCGCATGTACAAACTTGAAGTCCAAGACCTGCATAAACGCTATGGCAGTCATGAAGTGCTCAAAGGCGTGTCCCTGGCCGCCGCGGCCGGTGATGTGATCAGCATCATCGGTTCCAGTGGTTCGGGCAAAAGTACCTTTTTGCGCTGCATCAACCTGCTGGAGCAACCCCACGCCGGCAAGATCCTGCTCAATAACGAAGAGCTGAAACTGGTGGCCAACAAGGACGGCGCCATGAAGGCCGCCGACCCTAAGCAACTGCAACGCATGCGCTCGCGCCTGTCGATGGTGTTCCAGCATTTCAACCTGTGGTCGCACATGACCGCGATTGAAAACGTGATGGAAGCCCCGGTGCATGTGCTGGGCGTGTCGAAGAAAGAGGCCCGTGAAAAGGCCGAGCACTATTTGGCCAAGGTCGGCGTGGGCCATCGCAAGGATGCGTTCCCCGGCCACATGTCCGGGGGCGAGCAGCAGCGCGTGGCGATCGCCCGTGCCCTGGCGATGGAGCCTGAGGTGATGCTGTTCGACGAACCCACCTCGGCCCTCGACCCCGAGCTGGTGGGCGAAGTGCTCAAGGTCATGCAGGACCTGGCCCAGGAAGGCCGCACCATGGTGGTGGTGACCCACGAAATGGGCTTTGCCCGTGAAGTGTCGAACCAGCTGGTGTTCTTGCATAAAGGCATCGTCGAAGAGCGTGGCAACCCGCGGGAAGTGCTGGTCAACCCGCAGTCCGAGCGGTTGCAGCAGTTCCTGTCCGGCAGCTTGAAATAATCAAGGCCGCTGCTTTCCCCCTGTAGGAGCGAGCTTGCTCGCGAAGATCGTCAACGATAACGCGGGAAGCCTGATGCCCCGTGGTGTTCTCAGGTTTTTCGCGAGCAAGCTCGCTCCTACAGGAAAGCAGGTCTTTATCGTTTTTGAGCTTTGTGTTGGTTTACGGGCTAGCATTGGCCTCTGTCTTCATTACTGTTACTCGCTCCGGATAGCACTCCATGACCGCCCATAAAATTGGTTTCCTGATTTGGCCCAGCACAAAAGCACTCACGCTTGCGCTGGCTGAGGAGGCCTTGCGCGTTGCTCAGCGGGTGCATCCGGATGTGGTCTACGAGTTGTCGTTTCTGCTCGCAGAACCGGCGACCGAAGGGGCCTGGCAATTGCCGGGTGAGCCGTGGGCCGGCAAGCTGGAAGGTTTCCAGAAGCTGTTCCTGTTGGCTGACGAACCGCCCACGGCTATTGCCTCCCAGCTCAGCACTGCGCTCAAGCAGTTGGTGCGTGCTGGTTGTGTGATCGGCGGCTTGTCAGCGGGTGTGTACCCGCTGGCTCAGTTGGGTCTGCTGGATGGCTACCGCGCCGCTGTGCACTGGCGCTGGCAGGACGATTTTGCCGAGCGCTTCCCTAAGGTCATTGCCACCAGCCACCTGTTCGACTGGGACCGTGACCGTTTGAGCGCCTGCGGTGGCATGTCGGTACTCGACCTGTTGCTGGCGGTGCTGGCCCGCGACCACGGCGCCGAGCTGGCGGGCGCGGTGTCGGAAGAACTGGTGGTGGAGCGCATCCGCGAAGGCGGCGAGCGCCAGCGCATTCCCTTGCAAAATCGCCTGGGCTCCAGCCATCCGAAGCTGACCCAGGCGGTGTTGCTGATGGAAGCCAACATCGAAGAACCGCTTACCACCGACGAGATCGCCCAGCACGTGTGCGTGTCGCGACGACAACTGGAACGGATCTTCAAGCAATACCTCAATCGCGTTCCCAGCCAGTACTACCTGGAACTGCGCCTGAACAAGGCGCGCCAGATGTTGATGCAAACCAGCAAATCGATCATCCAGATCGGCCTGTCCTGCGGCTTCTCGTCGGGGCCGCATTTCTCCAGCGCCTACCGCAACTTCTTTGGCGCCACCCCACGTGAAGATCGCAACCAGCGGCGCAGCAGCAGCCCGTTCGAGTTGTCGTCAGTGCCGTCCGAGCGCGGCTGAGCATCCTCGCTTATTCCTCCATGGGTCTCGGGGTTCCCGGGGCCATCAGCGCCACGCCGAACTCGTCGAACATCGCCTCTTCCACGCCCAGTTCGTAGCCTGTCTGGCGGTAATAGTCGCGCAGCAGCTCGATGCTCTGATCGGACAGTGGGTTGCCGCTGAGGTCGGAGTCATCGTTGAGTGGCAACGGCATTTCCAACAGGTCGCTGGGCACGTCGACGATTTCGTTGTCACTCAAGTCCAGCACCCGCAGGCGGCCCAGGGCAAAGACGCCTTCCGGCACGTGTGTCAGCCCGCAGTTGTGCAGGTAGATCGACACTAGCCGTCCAAGGTTGCGGATGTCGGGAATAAATATCAGCGGGTTGTCACTCAGGTCCAGGTATTCCAGGTGGATAAGGCGTGAGAGCTGCTCTTTGCTCTCGCGGGTCAGACGGATATGGTTTTCCGCCAGCTTCAGATAGCGCAGGCGTCGGAGGCCGAACACCGAGGCGGGGATATCCAGCAGTGTGTGGCGTTCGAGGGTCAGGCTGACAAGGTTGGGGAAGCAGCGCAGCAGACCGTCCACTTGCTGGTTGGTACCGTCTCCGATGATCTCCAGCAGGCTCACGTGATCGAACTGCGCACTCAGCATCGGCATGTCCCCCAATAACTGGCCGTGGAACACCAGTTTATGGCTGTGGCGGGTGAAACCGTTGGAGTCGTCCAACTCGCCCTCCCGGCGCCAGCAGCGTTCGAGCAAATCCTTGAAGCCCAGGCGACGGATTTGTTCTTCGGCCCGCGCGCCCTCGTCCAGCACGGTGTCGAGCAGTGGGTCTCTGGAGGGGACCTCCATAGCCCAGGCTTGGAGGTGTGCCTGCAGGTCCTGATACTCGCCATCCAGGCGCGTGATGTGCAGGTCTACGGTGTCCAGGTCGCCCGGTAACTGGAAGTACACACGGCTGACCTCGCGGTTGTTGAGGCTTGGGTACAGTGCTTGTAGCTGTTGCAGTTGGGGTTGGGGGGCCGGCGCGTTCCAGTGCTCGCCAGTGGCCTGGCAGTAGGTTTTGATGCGGGCGAGGGTGTGCCGTGACAACGGATTATCCGACAGGTCAAAGGCTGCGCTGAGGGTGGCGGGCAGTTGGAAGCCTTGATCGGGAATCTGCTCGATGGCGTTGTGACTCAGGTCTACCCGTGTCCGGGCGATGTTGCCCGCCAGCAGCGCCGGTGGAATTTCCCGCAGGCCGGTGTTGCTCAGTGACAGGCTGGTCAGGGCTGTCAGGCGATTGAAGTCCGGTAGCCAGACCAGGCGGTTATTGGCCAGGTCCAGGTGTTGGAGGTGGGTCATGCTGGAAAGCACCTGGGCGCTGGCGGGGTTCAGTTCAATGGCGCAGCGATCCAGGCGCAGATGGGTCAGCCGCTCCAGTTGCGGCAGGGTCCTGGGCAAATGCATCAGGGTATAGCGCTCGATGGACAGGCGCTCCAACTGTGGAAAGCTGCGCAGAAACGCGTTGGGCTGCAGGGTGGATGCGTTGCCGGACAGGCTCAGTGATGAGACATGGGGGAAGGGCGTGCTCAGGGCGGGAATATCGCCGCTGATGGGGTAGGGCAGGTTGAGTGTGAAGCGCGGGAGACGCCCTGGGGCGTGTGTGTCCTGCTCGGTTTCCCGACGCCAGCCGGCTTCGAGCGTGTCCACGAACAGTGAGCGATAGGTGCGCTCCTGGGCGGACACTTGCTCGTCGTCGGCCCAAGGTGCCAGCGTTTGGCGAATCCGCGGGTATTCGATTTCAAGCTGCGCCAGCGCTGCGCGGCCTGCGTCCAGGTTGCCCGGGAAATCGAAGATGAGCTGATTGATGTCATTGTCCGACAGCGTTGGGTAAAGGCGTCTGGCGCTTTGGATTTCGGTGCCGGGCGCGTCAATGTCCCAGCGGCCACCGGTTCTTTGGTAGTACCCCTTGACCCGCTCCAGCGTGGGTCCCGACAGCGGGTTGCTGGAGAGGTCGAACTTGCGGCTGGTTTCTACCGGCAACTCGAACAGTGCCGGAGGCAGTTCGCGGATCTGGTTATTGGACAAAACCGCCAGTTCCAACTGTGGACGGTTCAGCAGGCCTGGCGGCAAATCACGGATGCCGGTGTAGCTCAGGTCCAAGTGTTGCAGGTGGGCCATGTGGGTAACGCTGGGCGTCAGGCCCAGAGGGTTGTTATACAGGTCCAGGGTCTTCAGGCGAGTCATGCTGCCAAGGGCCACCCGAGTTTCTTCGGTCAGGGTAATGTTGCAGTCGCTCAATATCAGCGCGTCGAGGCTGGGCAGTTGCGCGATGCTTGGCGCAAGGCCACCCAGGTAAAACTGGCTGACGTTCAGGTGACGCAGGCGTGGGAACAACTGCACGAAGTCATTGATCTGCAGTGCGGTGTGCTGACCCTTGAGCTCCAGCAGGCTGATGTGCTCGAAGCGTGCCGTGAGCCTGGGCAGTTCGCCGTAGATCGGGATCGTCAGTTGCAGCTTGTGGCCATTGAGGAGCAGTTGGTCATGGTAGTGATCAATCGCGGTTTCCTGGCGCCAGCCGCGCCTGACCTCCTGGGCCCACAGGGCACGGTTGCGTCGCACGTACTGGTATTCCCGGGGCGTCAGTGGTGCTTCAGTGATGGGGTGGAAGGTGGGCGTCATGTGTTCCCAGACGGCGAGGTCGGTGTCCAGTTTGTTGTATTCGACCTGCAGGGTTATCAGGGTCGCCAAGGCGCCGCCGGGACGGCTTTCCAGGGTCTGAACCAGGTCGGCGATCTGTTCCGCAGGGAGGCTGGGCAGCAAGTGCTGGGCGCGCTGCTCAAGCGTGGGCTGCGGCTCGGCGGCTGGTGGCCGTGACGGCCCTGCTGCCTGATAACCGTCCATGCCGCCACGCAGGCGCATGACTGTGGGGTCGAACGTCGGTTTGCGGTAAGTGTCTGCGCTGAGCAAGGTGCGCAGCCTCTCGCGATCGAGCACGTGCTCGCCAATCGCCTGGCGCAGGCGCTCGCCCTGGCCGATGTGGATGTTCAGGGCGTCGCGCTGGCTATCGGGGATCGCCTGGAGGATGGCGGTGAAGAAATCGGTGTCGCCAAACACCGGGCCCTTTTCATCGACAGGCGTATAGCGGCCCGATTCGGTATGGATGACGATTCGCTTGAGCGGCGCGTCTTCGGCGCCGATAGCCTCCAGCAACGGGCCGTCGCTACGGTACTGCCGGACTTCCAGGCGCATGCGCGTCGACCATCCGGGCAGGCGCTCCAGGGACAGCAGCGCGAGCAGGTGAGTGTCGGGGTTGTCGACGGCGTCCAGGTAGAGCCCTTCGTAAGCACGGGTGGTGCGCACATCCAGTTGGGCGGCTGCGGCTTGCTCGGCTATATGCGTCGGCACCTTGCCTTGGTCGATGGCTTGCAACTCGTCGCCGGTGGCATTGGCCAGCAGTTCATGGGCGACGCTGACGGGCAGGCCGGGCTCGGGGGCGGCGTCGATGATTTTTTGCAGCGCTGCCCCCGGGCTATGTTCTTCGCTGCGGTAGCGGGAATCGAACAGCGAGAAGCGTTTTTCGTGGGCAAGGCGGGCGATCTTTTTGCGCAGGGCCGCGGCGCGAATAGACGCATGGGAGGCGGGCTGGTCGGCGGGTTCTTCAAGCAGTGCTTTGCGCTCGGCTTCATCCAAACTCTCCACCAGCACGCGTAGCAGATCACCATTTTCCAATTGGCTTTCATGGATCTGTACCACGCTAGCGTCGGGCCGGCCAAGAAACTCCCATTGGGTTTTCCCTTGGGTATCCAGGAACCGCAAGGTCTTGGAGGCGGGCCACAGGCCGTAGCTGGTGAGTATCTGCAACTGTGTCTGAACGTCCGCCTGGCCATAGATGAGCGGGTCATCGCTGTTGAGTTGCGTGATGAAGTCTTGCAGCGCTAGATCGATCTTGAAGCGCTTGAGGGTATCGGCCAGCAGCGGCGGCGGCGTTTGCCCGGTGTGGTGCATCTGGCGCAGCGCGTTGTCGTGGGTACCGCTGACGCTGCGCGCCTGCTGCAAGCGCGCGTCATCCAGGCCTTCGGCCGGGTAGCCGAGACGCCGCATCAGTGTGGCGCTGTCCCAGCTCAGCGGGCGGTCCAACTCGGTAATCCAGGCGCCCTGGCCGTTGCTGATCACCTGCGGCTGGTAGGCCGACGCACGGCTGGGGTGCTGCACAAAATAGCGCTGGCTGATGGGGTCTTGCCGGACGGTGTAATAGTCGTCGCCCACCTGCAGCAGGTTTTTGCCGTTGAAGCGGTACACGCCTTTCTCATCAGGACGTACGCCGCTGGGCGGGCTCTGTTTGAGACGATAAGGCTCAAGATCGGGCTTCCACAGGCGTTCGCCGCCATCGGGTCTGGTCACGGGTGTGAGGCCATCCAGAAACCCCAGGCACTCACTCGGCAGCACTTTGCGCAGAATGCCCTGGGCGATGGGGATGCCTGTGGCAAACAGGCCCAATTGCACCAGTTGCTCGATAAACCCCATAGCATGTCCGAAGGCTTCCTGCACCTGGCCTTCAGCCCAGTCGATGACCCCTTCGAAGGCTTCGTCCAGCAATTGGTAGGCGGTGTAGCCGAGCATGAGCATGCCCAGTGGCGGCACAAAGGGGGTGGCAATCAGGGCGACGACTTGCAGCAGTGCCGAGGCGATTTTTTGCACCAGGTCCCAGCGCTCCCAGCGCGCTTTCTGGTTGGCGCTGGCGGTGCTCACTGCCTGGCTGCGCGCGTCGTTCAGCAGTTTGCTCAACTTCATCTGATGCAGGTAATGGAACAGCGGCTGCTTGATGGGAATGCCACGAAACTGCAGGTTTGCTCGCTCCACCTCGCTGCCGCGCCAACTGGGCAGCGGATCGCCCGGTGTATGCGAGTGCCAGGTCACTTGGCTCAGGCGGCCCGTGAGGTCGGCGAAAAAACGCCCCAGGTCGGCATGGTCGACAAAGCGGCTGAAGAAGTGCTGAAAGTCCGAGGCGCGCAACCGTGCGGTGAGCGCCTGGATAAACGCCTGCGTGCTGGCGTATTGCTTGATGGGGGGCTGCGGGTCGTCAGGGATATAGACGATCACCGGCACCGGCTCGCGGCTTGCATCCAGGTCCTGGGAAAACAGTACGATCCCGGTCAGGCGGCTGGACATGATCACCAGCTCATGAGCGACCCACATCGGGCAGTGCTGTCCGTGATCAATCAGGCTGTGGACCGCGTCGTAGCCGGTTTGCGGGATGTCGCCCTTGAGCAGTGCCATGTACAGCGAGCGTTTGAGCGCGCTGCTCAGGCTCTGCTCGACCTTGTATTGCAGGGCGGCCATGGCCACAGGGTTGTCCAGCCCCAGGTAATCTTCGAGATAGCGCTGATAGCGCCCGCCGATATCCAATTCACGGCAGAGGGTGGCAAATTGGGCAATGGTGATGCGTGCGTCAACCGCCGGCAGGCTTTGGAAATGCCCGGCGGCGTTGGGTTGGCTGCTGAAGCCGGAGTTGCGCTCGTAGGCATCGGGCTGTGCTTCGTCGGGCTCGAAGTTGTGCAGCGCGGCGTTGAGCAGTGAAACGCTCCACGTACGCGAGGCCCCGGCCTGAACCCGAAACCCCGCAAGCGTCAATGGCACATAGAGTTGCAGCCAGGTGCTGCGCACATCCAGATCGACGCCGTATTGGCGCTTCAGCGCCGGTTGCAGCAGCTCGGCGCCGAAGGTTTGCGGGCTTTTGAGGCCGGCCAGAGCCTTGTCTACCTGATTCTGCCGGGTCCAGGCTTCGCCGTTGAGACGCTTGAGTTCGGCGTGCTGGGTGGCGGAGGCGTTTTTGTACCAGTCGGGAAAACTCCCGGACACTTCGCCCAGGGTGGAACGCCTGGCTGGCGTGGCGTCACCCAGCCAGTGGGGAATGGCCTGCATGACAATGGTGTGGCGAACTTCGCCGTTGGCGGGTGCGGGGAGGGGAGGCATGTGATCGATCCTTGACAGTATGAGTGTCTTTTCAGCAGACCAGTCGGCACGCGATCGACGGCGGTAGATAGTTGGTGCGGTGTGCTTCTGCGGATTCGCGAACATCACCTGCCCATGGAGCCGGCACACGGTTTAAACTGCGCCATTGCGACGCTATTTGTCGCATTGGCGTAAACCCGCCTAAATCGCGGGTTGGCGCTATAAGAAGTTGTCGCTTGGCGGCAAGGCCGCTCTGAAAACTGTCCTTACAATCCCTGCATCGCCCGCCAGTTCCAGGCAGGCGTTCCTCTTCAGGAGACTCCGATGTCCGTTGAGCAAGCCCCGGTGCAACGTGCCGATTTCGACCAGGTCATGGTTCCCAACTACGCCCCTGCTGCGTTCATCCCCGTGCGCGGCGCAGGTTCGCGCGTATGGGACCAGGCGGGTCGCGAGCTGATCGACTTTGCCGGCGGCATCGCGGTCAACGTATTGGGCCACGCCCATCCGGCGCTGGTCGGTGCATTGACCGAGCAGGCCAACAAGCTGTGGCACGTCTCCAACGTCTTCACCAATGAGCCGGCCCTGCGCCTGGCCCATAAGTTGATCGACGCCACGTTTGCCGAGCGCGTGTTCTTCTGCAACTCGGGCGCTGAGGCCAACGAGGCCGCATTCAAGCTGGCCCGTCGCGTGGCGTTCGACCGTTTCGGCAGCGAGAAGTACGAGATCATTGCCGCGCTGAACAGCTTCCACGGCCGTACCCTGTTCACCGTCAACGTCGGTGGCCAGTCGAAGTACTCCGATGGTTTCGGGCCTAAAATCACCGGCATCACCCACGTCCCTTATAACGACCTGGAAGCGCTGAAAGCCGCCGTATCGGACAAGACCTGCGCCGTGGTGCTGGAACCGATCCAGGGCGAAGGCGGCGTACTGCCGGCCGAACTGGCTTACCTGCAAGGTGCCCGCGAACTGTGCGACGCCAACAATGCGCTGCTGGTTTTCGACGAAGTGCAGACCGGCATGGGCCGCAGCGGCCATCTGTTTGCCTACCAGCACTACGGCGTGGTGCCCGACATCCTCACCAGCGCCAAGAGCCTGGGCGGCGGTTTCCCGATCGCGGCGATGCTCACCCGTGAAGACCTGGCCAAGCACCTGGTGGTCGGTACCCACGGCACCACCTACGGCGGCAACCCGCTGGCGTGCGCAGTGGCCGAAGCGGTCATCGACGTGATCAACACCCCTGAGGTGCTGGCCGGCGTCAACGCCAAGCACGACCTGTTCAAGGCGCGCCTGGAGCAGATCGGCAAGCAGTACGGCATCTTCACCGAAGTGCGCGGCATGGGCCTGCTGATCGGTTGCGTACTGAGCGATGCGTTCAAAGGCAAGGCCAAGGACGTGTTCAACGCGGCCGAGAAAGAAAACCTGATGATCCTGCAAGCCGGCCCCGACGTGGTGCGTTTTGCGCCGAGCCTGGTGGTGGAAGACGCGGACATCAACGAAGGCCTGGATCGTTTCGAGCGTGCGGTAAAAACGCTGACCCAAGCCTGATAGCGACACCTTCTGCCGGCTGGACTGGGTCAAAAATGTGGGAGGGGCGGTGCGACGATTCGACTTGCCCCCGATAGCAATCTGTCAGTTGATGCATCTGGTGACTGATACGCCGCTATCGGGGGCAAGTCGAATCGTCGCACCGCCCCTCCCACACTGGAATATGCCTCACATGAAGATATGGGGTGTTCCTGACCTGTTCGGTATTTTTTTCCTGTGAGTTCTAGAGTTAAGGAGTGACACCATGCTGGTGATGCGCCCCGCGCAAATGGCTGATCTGGGCGAGGTACAGCGTCTGGCTGCGGACAGCCCGATTGGTGTCACCTCCTTGCCGGATGATGTGGAACGCCTGAGCGACAAGATCGCCGCCAGCGAAGCGTCCTTCGCGGCCGAGGTGAGTTTCAACGGTGAAGAAAGCTATTTCTTCGTGCTGGAAGACACCGAGACCGGCAAGCTCGCCGGCTGCTCGGCCATTGTCGCCTCGGCCGGTTACTCGGAGCCGTTCTACAGTTTTCGTAACGAGACCTTCGTGCACGCCTCCCGCGAGCTGAAGATCCACAACAAGATCCACGTGCTTTCCCAGTGCCATGACCTCACCGGAAACAGCCTGCTCACCAGCTTCTACGTAGTGCCGGAGCTGGTCGGTTCGCCGTGGTCGGAACTCAATTCCCGTGGCCGCCTGTTGTTCGTCGCCAGCCACCCCGAGCGCTTTGCCGACTCGGTGGTGACCGAGATTGTCGGCTACAGCGACGAGAACGGTGATTCGCCGTTCTGGGATGCCATCGGCCGCAACTTCTTCGACCTCAACTACGCTGCCGCCGAGCGCCTGTGCGGGCTGAAAAGCCGTACGTTCCTCGCCGAGCTGATGCCGCATTACCCGATCTACGTGCCGCTGTTGCCGGACGAAGCCCAGGAAGCCATGGGCCAGGTGCACCCGCGTGCGCAGATCACCTTCGACATCCTGATGCGCGAAGGCTTCGAGACTGACCACTACATCGACATCTTCGACGGCGGCCCAACGCTGCACGCACGGGTCTCGGGCATTCGCTCGATCGCCCAGAGCCGTGTGGTGCCGGTGAAGATCGGCGAGATGGTCAAGGGTGTCGGCCGCCAGTACCTGGTGAGCAACGCGCAGTTGCAGGATTACCGCGCGGTCATGCTGGAGCTGGACTACGCGCCGGGCAAACCGGTGACCCTGGACCTGGCAGCCGCCGAAGCCCTGGGTGTTGGTGAAGGTGCGAGTGTGCGCCTGGTAGCGGTATAAACAGAGTGTCGCGGGTGGCTGGCAGCAGCGGCCCGTCTGAGGAGATAGCATGATCGTTCGTCCCGTACGCAGCAGCGATTTACCGGCCCTGATTGATCTGGCGCGCAGCACCGGCACCGGCCTCACCACCTTGCCGGCCAACGAAGAGCGCCTGACCCACCGGGTTGGCTGGGCGGAAAAAACCTTTCGTGGCGACGCCGGGCGCGGTGATGCCGACTACCTGTTCGTGCTGGAAAACGACGAAGGCCGCGTGGTGGGGATTTCCGCCATCGCCGGTGCCGTCGGCCTGCGCGAGCCGTGGTACAACTTCCGGGTCGGCCTGACGGTCAGCGCCTCCCAGGAACTGAATATCTACCGTGAAATTCCGACGCTGTTCCTGGCCAACGACCTCACCGGCAATTCCGAGCTGTGCTCGTTGTTCCTGCATGCCGATTACCGCAACGGCCTCAACGGCCGCATGCTGGCCAAGGCGCGCCTGCTGTTTATCGCCGAGTTCCCACAGCTGTTTGGCAACAAGATCATCGCCGAGATGCGTGGCGTGTCCAACGACGCCGGGCGTTCGCCGTTCTGGGAAAGCCTGGGCCGGCACTTCTTCAAGATGGAATTCAGCCAGGCCGACTACCTGACCGGCGTGGGCAACAAGGCGTTTATCGCTGAGCTGATGCCCAAGTTTCCGTTGTACAGCTGCTTCCTTTCCGAGGACGCGCGCAACGTGATCGGCAAGGTCCACCCGGACACCGAGCCGGCGTTGAGCATGCTCAAGAGCGAAGGCTTCAGCTACCAGGGCTACGTCGATATTTTCGACGCCGGCCCGGCGGTGGAGTGCGAGACCGCCAAGATCCGTGCGGTGCGCGACAGCCAATCATTGGTGTTGGCCATCGGCACACCGGGGGACGACGCCACGCCGTTCCTGATCCATAACCGCAAACGCGAAGATTGCCGCATCACCGCCGCACCGGCGCGCCTGGCGGCAGGCACGCTGGTGGTCGATCCGCAAACCGCCAAGCGCCTGCAACTGGTGGTGGGTGATCAAGTGCGTGCCGTACCGTTGTCTGCTGCTCGGGAGTCGAAATAATGAATTCGTTGTATATCGCAGGTAGCTGGCTGGCTGGCCAGGGTGAACTGTTTGAATCGCGTAACCCGGTGACCCAGCAGGTGCTGTGGGTCGGTAATTGCGCCACGGTCGAGCAGGTCGAGTCGGCCGTGCAGGCCGCGCGCCAGGCGTTCCCGGCCTGGGCCCGGCGCCCGCTGGAAGAGCGCATCAGCGTGCTGGAAGCCTTCGCCGCGAGCCTGAAAAGCCGCGCCGATGAAATCGCCCGCTGCATCGGCGAGGAGACCGGCAAGCCGCTGTGGGAGTCGGCCACCGAAGTCACCAGCATGGCCAACAAGATCGCGATCTCGGTGCAAAGCTACCGCGAGCGTACCGGCGAGAAGAGCGGCCCCCTGGGCGACGCCACCGCCGTATTGCGCCACAAGCCCCACGGCGTGGTGGCGGTGTTTGGTCCTTACAACTTCCCCGGTCACCTGCCCAACGGGCATATCGTCCCGGCGTTGCTGGCGGGTAACACCGTACTGTTCAAGCCCAGCGAGCTGACCCCGAAAGTCGCCGAGCTGACCGTGCAGTGCTGGATCGACGCCGGTTTGCCGGCGGGCGTGTTGAACCTGCTGCAAGGTGCGCGCGAGACCGGCATTGCGTTGGCCGCCAACCCCGGTATCGACGGGTTATTTTTCACCGGGTCCAGCCGTACCGGCAATCATCTGCACCAGCAATTCTCCGGGCGCCCGGACAAGATCCTGGCCCTGGAAATGGGCGGCAACAACCCACTGGTGGTGGACGAGGTGGCCGACGTGGATGCGGCGGTCTACACCATCATCCAGTCGGCGTTTATCTCTGCCGGCCAGCGTTGCACCTGTGCCCGTCGCCTGCTGGTGCCGGAAGGCGCTTGGGGCGATGCGCTGCTGGCGCGGCTGGTGGCGGTGAGTGCGACGATTGAAGTCGGCGCGTTCGACCAGCAACCGCCGCCGTTCATGGGCTCGGTGATTTCCCTGGCAGCGGCAAAAGCCCTGATGGAGGCCCAGAAGTTGATGTTGGCCAATGGCGCCGTGGCGCTGTTGGAGATGACCCAGCCCCAGGACCAGGCTGCCTTGCTGACCCCAGGCATCATCGACGTGACCGGCGTGACCGAGCGCGAAGACGAAGAGCTGTTCGGCCCGTTGTTGCAGGTGATCCGCTACGCCGATTTCGCGGCGGCGATTGCCGAAGCCAACAACACCCAGTACGGCCTGGCCGCGGGCCTGTTGTCCGATTCCGAGGCGCGTTACCAGCAATTCTGGCTGGAAAGCCGTGCTGGCATCGTCAACTGGAACAAACAGCTGACCGGCGCCGCCAGCACCGCGCCATTTGGTGGGGTAGGGGCCTCGGGCAACCATCGCGCCAGTGCGTATTACGCGGCGGATTATTGTGCGTACCCGGTGGCGTCGCTTGAAACGCCAAGCCTGGTGGTACCGGCCACGCTAACCCCCGGCATTACGCTGATCTAAATGTGGGAGGGGGCTTGCTCCCGATGGCGGTGTGTCAGTCACCTGATTGATCAACTGACAGACTGCTATCGGGAGCAAGCCCCCCTCCCACACTGGATTTGTGGTGTGTTGAAGATTTTTGAAGCCTATAAAAACAGATGTTCGTGGAGCCTCGCCGATGAAATCCTATGAAGTCAATTTTGACGGTCTAGTGGGGCCGACCCATAACTACGGCGGTTTGTCCTTCGGCAACGTCGCGTCCCAGAGCAACAGCCAGCAGCATTCCAACCCCAGGGAAGCGGCGTTGCAGGGCCTGCAGAAAATGAAAGCCCTGATGGACATGGGCTTTGTGCAAGGCGTGCTCGCGCCCCAGGAGCGTCCGGACGTAGCGGCGTTGCGCAACCTCGGTTTCAGCGGCACCGACGCCCAGGTCATCCAGCAGGCGGCCAAGCAGGCCATGCCGTTGTTGGTCGCCAGTTGCTCGGCATCGAGCATGTGGGTGGCCAACGCCGCCACCGTCAGCCCGAGCGCCGACACGGCAGATGGCCGCGTGCATTTCACCGCCGCCAACCTCAATTGCAAATACCACCGCAGCATCGAACACCCCACCACCAGCCGCGTGCTGGGGGCGATGTTTGCCGACCAGAAGCACTTTGCCCACCACGCCGCGTTGCCGGCGGTGGCGCAGTTCGGCGACGAAGGTGCGGCCAACCACACGCGTTTCTGCCGTGAGTACGGCGACGCGGGCGTGGAGTTTTTCGTGTTCGGGCGCAGCGCGTTCGACCCCCGTTACCCGGCCCCGCAGAAGTACCCGGCGCGCCAGACCCTCGAAGCCTCCCAGGCCGTCGCCCGCCTGCATGGCCTGAAGGATGAAGGCGTGGTCTACGCCCAGCAGAACCCGGCGGTGATCGATGCCGGCGTGTTCCACAACGACGTGATCGCGGTGGGCAACGGCGAGGTGCTGTTCTATCACGAGGACGCATTCCTCAATACCGAACAGATGCTGGCCGAGTTGCAGGGCAAGTTGGGCAAGCTGGGCGGCAACTTCCAGGCGGTGTGTGTGCCGCGTGCCCAGGTCAGCGTCGAGGACGCGGTGCGTTCCTACCTGTTCAACAGCCAGTTGCTGACCCGCGCCGACGGTTCGATGTTGCTGATCGTGCCGGAGGAGTGCCGCGCCAACGAGCGCGTCTGGCAGTACCTGCAAGGCCTGACGGCGTCCGCTGGGCTGATCCGCGAAGTCAAAGTCTTCGACCTCAAGCAAAGCATGCAGAACGGCGGAGGCCCGGCGTGCCTGCGCCTGCGCGTGGCCCTGAACGAAACCGAGCTGGCAGCGGTGAATCCAGGGGTTATCATGACCGCGCCGTTGTACGACACACTGACCCAATGGGTCGACAAGCACTACCGCGACAGCCTGCGCGAAACCGACCTGGCTGACCCGCAATTGCTGCTTGAGTGCCGGACGGCACTGGATGAACTGACGCAAATCCTTAAACTGGGCTCGGTTTATCCTTTCCAGATCAATTAACGCCACCTCTTTTTACACCCTATGGCTGAGAATTATTTATGAGCACCGACACCCTGCAACTGATCCTTGAAGACACCGACGGTACCCAGCTGGAAACCTCCTGCACCCGCGTCGCCGTGGTCTGGCAGGGCAAGGAAATCTGGATCCAGCACGACGGCCGTGGCCAACTGCTGATCGGCGTGGACGTGGAAGAAGGCGACGCCGAATACGCCAACCTGTTGATGCGCCCCCTGGCCACCAACCTGATGAGCCTGCAACTGGAAATGGAACCGGCCGACGTTGAAGGTGATGACGACGATCACGTCCATGGCCCAGGCTGCAACCACTAAGGAAGCTGCGTATGCTCGCCCTCGGCAAACTGCTTGAACTGACCCTCGCCGGTCGCGAACCGGCGCAAAAAATTCAACTGACTGTCGACGGCGTGCAGATGCGCTGGCTCAGCGAGGGCGCACTCGAAGTGCGCCCGCCGCAGGCAACGGACAATGGCAGCGACCTGCTGCTGTCGTCCGGCATCCATGGCAACGAAACCGCGCCGATCGAATTGCTCGACCGCCTGTTGCATGGCATCGCCCGTGGGGAGATCAAGCCCCGCACCCGTATTCTGTTCCTGTTCGGCAACCCTGAGGCCATGCGCCGCGGCGAGCGTTACCTTGAACTGGACGTCAACCGGCTGTTCAACGGCCGGCATGAAAAAAACATCGGCCCCGAAGCCATGCGCGCCGCCGAGCTTGAACAACTGGCCCGCAGCTTCTTCAGCTTGCCTGGCCGTTCGCGCCTGCATTACGACCTGCACACCGCCATCCGCGGCTCGAAGATCGAGCAGTTTGCGCTGTACCCCTGGAAGGAGGGGCGCCAGCATTCACGTCACGAACTGGCGCGCCTGAACGCCGCTGGCATGGAAGCGGTGCTGCTGCAGAACAAGAGCTCGATCACCTTTACCGCGTTTACCTATGAGCAGCTGGAGGCCGAGGCTTTCACCATGGAACTGGGCAAGGCACGGCCGTTCGGGCACAACCAGGGCGTGAATGTCTCCCGCCTGGAGCTGCGCCTCAAGCAGATCATCGAAGGCACCGAGCCTGAGACTGACAGCCTGGACGGGTTGAAACTGTTCGCCGTGTCGCGGGAAGTCATCAAGCACAGCGATGCATTCCTGCTGCACTTGCCGGCGGACGTGGAAAACTTTTCGGAATTGGAAAAGGGTTATCTGCTGGCCGAAGACGTGGCCAAGACCCGTTGGGTGATCGAGGAGGAGGGGGCGCGCATCATCTTCCCCAACCCGAAGGTGAAGAATGGCTTGCGGGCGGGGATATTGATTGTGCCAACCACAGAGGCCGGGCTGGCGTAGATCTGAGCCTTAACCTGGTCCAAATGTGGGAGGGGTGTAGCCCCCTCCCTCATCTTGTTTTGCAGTGTTGCTTAGACCGCTACCGCCCGTGGCTCGCTGCGACGGATCGCCCGCACCTTGTGCAGGGTGTCGGCGCATGTACGTGCAGCTTCCTGGCCCTTGTGCACGAAGTGCTCATGGAAGAACGCGGTGTGTTCGCTGCCGGCATGGAAGTGATGCGGCGTCAGGGACACCGAGAACACCGGCACTTCGGTTTCCAGCTGCACCTGCATCAGGCCGCTGACCACCGACTGGGCCACGAACTCGTGACGGTAGATCCCGCCGTCCACCACCAGCGCGGCGGCCACGATACCGGCGTAACGACCGGTCTTGGCCAGCAGCTTGGCGTGCAGGGGCATTTCAAAGGCGCCGCCGACTTCGAAGAAATCGATGTCCGATTCCTGGTAGCCCTGGGCGATCATTTCGGCGAGGAAGCCTTTGCGGGATTGGTCGACAATATCCTTGTGCCAGCAGGCCTGGATAAACGCGACGCGCTCGCCGTGATGGTTTTTGCTTTTGCTGTCGATTGCGGTGGGTTGCATGTTCTGACTCCTGTTTAAGAAAAAAACAGGGCGTTATGAATCGAATGGGATTTAAGGGTACGAACCGCCGAGTCATGCAGGCATGCGCTCAGCGTGCGGCCCTTAGGTGCCAATCCCGTTCTCTCTTCATCCGGACTATGACCGTCGGCCCCGGGATCACACCGGGTCTGCTGACCTTGTCGCCGTCCTGCGTGAGCAGTTCGAGGCGCCAAGCGCTCGCGGGCTATGCACCTTGCGTGCAATTACCGCCGGTGGGGAATTGCACCCCGCCCTGAGAACGTTGCCACCAGAACCCTGGTGGCGGAGAGTTTTTAACATGGTTTTTCATAAACTGCACGAGCGTCGTATCGATAAGCTATATCGGTTTGTTTGGTTGGTATTCGATTGAGAACGCGTGGGGCTTGATATTCCGCGGCTTTGCCCGCAGTAATCATCCTCATAAGAATCTTAATGAACCCCTTCGAGGCTTGTTTCATGTCTGTGATCGACCTGCGCAGCGACACCGTGACCCAACCCACCGCCGGCATGCTCGACGCCATGGCCAATGCCGCCAGCGGCGATGACGTCTACGGCGAAGACCCCAGCGTCAACCGCCTGGAGGCCGAGCTGGCCAAGCGCCTGGGCTTTGCGGCCGCGCTGTTCGTGCCCACCGGCACCATGAGCAACCTGCTGGCGCTGATGGCCCACTGTGAGCGTGGCGAGGAGTACATCGTCGGCCAGCAGGCCCACACCTACAAATACGAGGGCGGCGGCGCGGCCGTGCTGGGTTCGATCCAGCCGCAGCCGCTGGACGTGCAGGCGGATGGCTCCCTCGACCTGAGTCAGGTGCTCGAGGCCATCAAGCCCGACGACTTCCACTTCGCCCGCACCCGCCTGCTGGCCCTGGAAAACACCATGCAGGGCAAGGTGCTGCCGCTGGACTACCTGGCGAAGGCGCGGGCGTTTACCCGCGAACATGGCCTGGCCCTGCACCTGGATGGCGCGCGACTCTACAACGCGGCGGTCAAGCTTGGGGTCGATGCACGGGAGATCGCCCAGCATTTCGACTCGGTGTCGGTGTGCCTGTCCAAGGGCCTCGGTGCGCCGATCGGCTCGGTGCTGTGCGGCTCCACGGCGTTGATCGCCAAGGCACGCCGTTTGCGCAAGATGGTCGGCGGTGGCATGCGCCAGGCCGGTTCCCTGGCGGCAGCAGGGCTGTACGCCCTGGATCACCAGATGCAGCGCCTGGCCGACGACCACGCCAATGCGCAATGGCTGGGCGATGAGCTGCGCAACGCCGGTTACGCGGTGGAGCCGGTGCAGACCAACATGGTCTACGTGCAGATCGGCGACCAGGCCCAGGCCTTGAAGGCGTTTGCCGCCGAGCGTGGGATCAAGTTGAGTGCTGCGCCGCGCCTGCGCATGGTGACGCATCTGGATGTGAGCCGGGCGCAGATCGAGCAAGTGCTCAAGGCATTCGTCGATTTTTCGCGCAAATGAGTGTGCAGACCGTCTAATTGAACCTCTCTATCGCATAAACACGCTGTACCACCGGCAAAGGGCCGATATAATGCGGCCTTTTGCCGTCGCTCCGTCTGATGATGTTGCGCACTGGCCTTTGGCCGCAGCCTCCGTGGAAGAACCTATGAAAAGCGCAGAAATCCGTGAAGCCTTCCTTCGCTTCTTCGAAGAGCAAGGTCACACCCGTGTCTCCTCCAGCTCCTTGATCCCAGGCAATGACCCCACCCTGCTGTTCACTAACGCGGGGATGAACCAGTTCAAGGACTGCTTCCTGGGCCAGGAAAAACGCGCCTACACCCGCGCCACCAGCAGCCAGAAGTGCGTGCGTGCCGGCGGCAAGAACAGTGACCTGGAAAACGTCGGCTACACCGCCCGCCACCACACGTTCTTCGAGATGCTGGGTAACTTCAGCTTTGGTGACTATTTCAAGAAAGACGCGATTACCTTCGCCTGGACCTTCCTGACCGGCGTGTTGAAGCTGCCCAAGGAAAAACTCTGGGTGACCGTCTACGCGACGGACGACGAAGCGTATGACATCTGGACCAAGGAAATCGGGGTGCCCGTCGAGCGCATGATTCGTATCGGCGACAACAAGGGCGCGCCTTACGCGTCCGATAACTTCTGGACCATGGGCGACACCGGCCCATGCGGCCCCTGCACCGAGATTTTCTACGATCACGGCGCCGACATCTGGGGTGGCCCACCGGGCTCGCCGGAAGAAGACGGCGACCGTTACATCGAGATCTGGAACAACGTGTTCATGCAATTCAACCGCACCGCCGATGGCGTGCTGCATCCGCTGCCAGCGCCTTCGGTAGACACCGGCATGGGTCTGGAGCGGATCAGTGCGGTGATGCAGCACGTTCACTCCAACTACGAGATCGACCTGTTCACCAACCTGTTGAGCGCGTCGGCCGCAGCCATTGGTTGTGCCAATGAAAGCCAGTCGTCCCTCAAGGTGGTGTCGGACCACATCCGTTCCTGCGGTTTCCTCATCGCCGACGGTGTACTGCCGTCCAACGAAGGCCGTGGCTACGTGCTGCGTCGTATCATCCGTCGCGCCTGCCGTCACGGTAACAAGCTGGGCGCCACTGGCAGCTTCTTCTACAAGATCGTGGCCGCGCTGGTTGCCGAGATGGGCGATGCCTTCCCGGAACTCAAGCAGCAGCAGGACAACATCGAGCGTGTGCTCAAGGCTGAAGAAGAACAGTTCTCCAAGACCCTGGAGCACGGCCTGAAGATTCTGGAGCAGGACTTGGCCGAGCTCAAAGGCACCGTGGTGCCGGGCGATGTCGTGTTCAAACTGTACGACACCTATGGCTTCCCGATGGACCTGACCGCCGACATCGCCCGTGAGCGCGAGCTGACCGTCGACGAAGCCGGGTTTGAGCGTGAGATGGAAGCCCAGCGCGTGCGCGCCCGTTCCGCCAGTTCCTTTGGCCTGGACTACAACACCCTGGTCAAGGTTGACGTGCCCACCGAATTCACCGGTTACAAGGCGACCGTCGGCGCGGCCAGGATCGTTGCCATTTATAAAGACGGCAAGTCGGTCGACGTGTTGAGCGAAGGCGAAGAAGCGGTTGTGGTCCTGGACCAGACGCCGTTCTACGCCGAATCCGGTGGCCAGGTCGGTGACTGTGGTTTCCTGAGCTCGACCTCCGGTCGTTTCGAGGTACGCGACACCACCAAGACCGGCGGTGCGTTCCTGCATCACGGCGTGCTGGTGCTGGGCAACCTGACGGTCGGTGCGCCGGTGGACACCCAGGTCGATGCCGACGTACGCCATGCCACCGCGCTGAACCACTCGGCCACGCACTTGCTGCACGCCGCGCTGCGCCAGGTGCTGGGCGATCACGTTCAGCAGAAAGGTTCGTTGGTCGACAGCCAGCGCCTGCGTTTCGACTTCAGCCATTTTGAAGCGATCAAGCCGGAGCAGATCAAGGCCCTGGAAGACATCGTCAACGCTGAGATTCGCAAGAACTCCCCGGTAGAAACCGAAGAGACTGACATCGAGACGGCCAAGGCCAAGGGCGCCATGGCGCTGTTCGGCGAGAAGTACGGCGACAACGTGCGCGTGCTGAGCATGGGCGGCGACTTCTCGGTGGAGCTGTGTGGCGGTATCCACGCCAACCGTACCGGCGATATCGCCCTGCTGAAGATCATCAGCGAAGGCGGCGTGGCGTCGGGTGTGCGTCGTATTGAGGCGGTGACCGGCGCTGCGGCCCTGGCCTACCTGAATGCGGCTGAAGAACAACTCAAGGAAGCGGCCAGCCTGGTCAAGGGCAGTCGCGACAACCTGATCGACAAGTTGTCCGCCGTTCTGGAGCGCAACCGTGCGCTGGAGAAACAGCTGGAGCAGTTGCAAGCCAAGGCGGCCAGCGCTGCGGGCGACGATCTGTCGGCTTCGGCCGTTGACGTCAAGGACGTGAAAGTCCTGGCTGCACGCCTGGACGGTCAGGACGGCAAGGCGCTGTTGGCCCTGGTCGATCAGTTGAAGAACAAGCTCGGCCGCGCAGTGATCCTGCTCGGCAGTGTCCATGAGGAGAAGGTCGTGCTGGTTGCCGGTGTAACCAAGGACCTGACTGGCCAACTCAAGGCCGGTGATTTGATGAAGCAAGCCGCTGCGGCAGTGGGCGGGAAGGGCGGTGGTCGTCCGGACATGGCGCAAGGCGGTGGTGTAGACGCCAGTGCCCTGGACGCGGCCCTGGCCCTGACCGTGCCATTTGTCGAGGCAGGTATTTAAGGCACTGTTAACCTGCCCGTGGTCTAGTCACGGGCTGTTCTGTGCTGGTTGATTGGATATTAGGCGCCCCTTTACGGGCTGAGGCGGCTTGGAAATGGCTTTGATCGTACAGAAATTTGGAGGCACCTCGGTCGGCTCTGTCGAAAGAATCGAGCAGGTGGCCGACAAGGTTAAGAAATTCCGCGATGCCGGTGACGACCTGGTCGTGGTGCTGTCGGCCATGAGCGGCGAGACCAATCGCCTGATCGAACTGGCCAAGGCCATCAGTGGCGAGCAACAGCCGCTGCCGCGTGAGCTGGATGTGATCGTGTCCACCGGCGAGCAGGTGACCATCGCCTTGCTGGCCATGGCCCTGAACAAGCGTGGCGTGCCTGCCGTGTCCTACACTGGCAGCCAGGTGCGCATCCTCACCGACAGCGCGCACACCAAGGCGCGGATCCTGCAGATTGACGACCAGAAAATTCGCACTGATCTGAAAGCCGGTCGCGTGGTAGTTGTAGCGGGCTTCCAGGGTGTGGACGAGCACGGCAACATCACCACCCTCGGGCGTGGCGGTTCTGACACCACCGGTGTGGCCCTGGCTGCGGCCCTCAAGGCTGACGAGTGCCAGATCTACACCGATGTGGATGGCGTCTACACCACCGACCCGCGTGTGGTGTCCGTGGCCCAGCGCCTGGACAAGATCACCTTTGAAGAGATGCTGGAAATGGCCAGCCTCGGTTCCAAGGTGTTGCAGATCCGCGCGGTGGAGTTCGCCGGCAAGTACAACGTTCCGCTGCGCGTATTGCACAGCTTCAAGGAGGGTCCGGGCACCCTCATTACTATTGATGAAGAGGAATCCATGGAACAGCCGATCATTTCCGGCATCGCTTTCAACCGCGATGAAGCCAAGCTGACGATCCGTGGCGTGCCAGACACCCCGGGCGTGGCCTTCAAGATTCTGGGCCCTATCAGCGATGCGAATGTTGAAGTCGACATGATCGTGCAGAACGTCTCGCACGATAACACCACCGATTTCACTTTCACCGTGCACCGCAACGAGTACGATGCGGCGTTGAAAATCCTGGAGAACACCGCGAGCGAAATTGGCGCCCGTGAAGTGGTCGGCGATACCAAGATTGCCAAGGTCTCGATCGTAGGTGTGGGCATGCGTTCCCATGCCGGCGTTGCCAGCCGCATGTTCGGGGCTTTGGCCAAGGAAAGCATCAATATCCAGATGATCTCTACCTCGGAAATCAAAGTCTCGGTGGTGATTGAAGAGAAGTACCTGGAGCTGGCTGTACGCGCGCTGCATACCGCTTTTGAGCTGGATGCTCCGGCCCGACAGGGCGAGTGATGCAATGCCAGGAAGGCGCGGTTTACCGCGCCTTTCATTTTTTTGTAGGGCGCATGGTCTTTTGCGTGCGCTCGACAATACTTAGGCCGTTAGGGCTATGGCTATCGAGTCGTAGGTCGAACGCCTTTTTTTTGCAGACTGTTGTTCCTGAAATGAAATGCGTGAGGAGAAAGGTATGCTGATTCTGACTCGTCGGTGCGCAGAAAGCCTGATTATCGGTGATGGCGAAATCACCGTGACCGTGCTCGGCGTCAAAGGCAATCAAGTGCGTATCGGGGTTAACGCTCCGAAAGAGGTGGCGGTTCATCGCGAGGAAATCTTCTTGCGGATCAAGAAAGAGAAGGACGAAGAACCAAGCCTTTAATTTTTATCGTTTTTTATGTTTGCAAACGGGGATGAACGTGGTTAATATACGCCCCGTGTTGCGGAGAGCTGGCCGAGTGGCCGAAGGCGCTCCCCTGCTAAGGGAGTACACCTCAAAAGGGTGTCGGGGGTTCGAATCCCCCGTTCTCCGCCATTATTTGCTTAGTACGTTGCAATCTGGTTTTTTCGTTAAGTTGTTGAAATTAAACGAAAAAATAGCTTTACATAGAGATTGAACGGCCTATAATGCGCGGCAACAAATGCACTCGTAGCTCAGCTGGATAGAGTACTCGGCTACGAACCGAGCGGTCACAGGTTCGAATCCTGTCGAGTGCACCATTTAAGAGTTAGTTGCAGTAATGCAGGTAGCTCGGCTTCAACCAGTTGTGATCTGGTCTAAAAACACAATATGCACTCGTAGCTCAGCTGGATAGAGTACTCGGCTACGAACCGAGCGGTCACAGGTTCGAATCCTGTCGAGTGCACCATACAAACAAAAAGCCCGCCTAGTGCGGGCTTTTTGCCGTCTGGGGTTTGTGTGGATCCTTATCTTTTTCTCCTTCCTTATGTGTTTTCCATTTCGGTGATGGCGTCGCAGTTGAATAGGTGTGGCCAATACTCAACTTTGGCTCGCAAGCGCTTGTTCTTTCCAGTTTTTTGACGTTAAAACCGGACGCACGGTGTATCATTGCGCCCGTCAGCCCCGCCGGGGCTTATGGAATACCTCCATGGACTTACCCAGTAGTTACTCAGTACCCCGTTTTACCAATCATGAATTGACTGATTGATCCTTCCGGCGTGCCCCGCTGCTGGGAGTGGAGTTCGCCTATGACCGAAGTAGAAGTAAAGAAAACACAAGAAAGCCTGCAGGATCGCCTGGCTCAAGTCATCGAGCTGCTGCAGCGCCAGCGCGTGGTCGAAGATTTCACGCACCGCCAGGATGGTCCGAATAACGACCTTGTCGAAAACCTGGTCCACCGCCAGAACCTCGTCGAGTTGCAACGCAAGCTCGATGACCTGCACTCCGCCGACGTTGCCTACATTCTCGAAGCCTTGCCTCTGGATGATCGACTGACCCTCTGGCAGTTGGTCAAGGCCGACCGCGACGGCGACATCCTGCTCGAAGTATCCGACTCGGTCCGTGAAACCCTGATCGCCGACATGGACGATCACGAGCTCCTGGCGGCCGCCAGGGAGATGGACGCTGACGAACTGGCCGACCTGGCTCCAGAGTTGCCGCGTGATGTTGTCCATGAGTTGATGGAGGCCCTTGACGGCCAGCAGCGTGAGCGCGTGCGCTCCGCGTTGTCCTATGACGAGGATCAGGTCGGCGCACTGATGGACTTCGAGATGGTCACCATCCGCGAAGATGTCAGCCTGGAAGTGGTCTTGCGTTACCTGCGCCGGCTGAAAGAGCTGCCGAGTCATACCGACAAACTGTTCGTGGTCGACTATGAAGGCATTCTCAAGGGCGTGCTGCCGATCAAGCGCCTGTTGGTCAACGATCCGGAGAAAAAGGTTGCTGACCTGATGGCCAGCGATACCGTGAGCTTTCACCCCGATGAGGATGCCTACGACGCAGCGCAGGCCTTTGAGCGTTACGACTTGATCTCTGCCCCGGTGGTCGACAAGAACGGCAAGCTGATCGGCCGTCTGACCATCGACGAAATCGTCGACTTGATTCGTGAAGAGAGTGAAACCGAAGTCCTCAACATGGCGGGTTTGCGTGAAGAGGAAGATATTTTTGCGTCAGTCTGGCGTTCCCTGCATAACCGCTGGGCCTGGCTGGCCGTTAACCTGATTACCGCGTTTATCGCCTCCCGTGTGATCGGGCTGTTCGAAGGTTCCATCGAGAAGCTGGTGGCCCTGGCGGCATTGATGCCGATTGTGGCAGGCATTGGTGGTAACTCGGGCAACCAGACCATCACCATGATCGTGCGCGCCATGGCGCTGGACCAGGTCAGTACCGCCAACTCTTCGCGCCTGCTGCGCAAGGAGTTGGCAGTGGGCCTGATCAATGGCCTGGTGTGGGGTGGGGTGATTGGCGTGGTGGCCTACTTGCTGTACGGCAGTTGGTCCCTGGGGGTGGTGATGACCGCTGCCATGACCCTCAACCTGCTGCTGGCGGCCCTGATGGGGGTGCTGATCCCCATGACCCTGGCACGCCTTGGGCGCGACCCGGCCATGGGCGCCAGCGTGATGATCACGGCCATGACCGACAGTGGTGGCTTCTTCATCTTCCTCGGTTTGGCGACGATCTTCCTGCTCTGATCTGTCTCGGCCGGGCGCCCTCTGCTACGTGATAAGAATGTCGAGCCCTGTGAATCCCGGGCAAAAAAAAGGTTCATCACGGAATCCCGGGAAACACAGAAACAAGAACGCCGATTTGATTGATGATGTTCGTGCGAGCAAACACATCTAAAAAACCGGCGTTCTTATGCGTGATATTAATACTTTCCTTCCTTTTTGGGAGGGCTTTTCTGTCGTCACGATCAAGCCCGATGGTGACGCTCTAAAGATCGATCTGATTCCCCACGCCACCCGATTCCCTTCCTGCGGCGGCTGCCAAAAACCTTGTTCAACCACTCATGAGTATTGCGAGCGAACCGTTCGTGATCTGCCCATTCTCGGTCGCGCGGTGAGCCTCAGCATTTTGCTCAGGCGTGTTGGCTGCCGCGACTGTGGAAAACGCATGGAGGCCGTCAGTTGGCTGGATCGCTATGCCCGCATGACGCGCCGCTTGGCCGAGGCGGTCATTCAGGCCTGCGAGCGCCTTCCCACCTTGCACGTGGCCCAGATGTTTGGACTGCATTGGGACACTGTTCGGTTGCTGGAGCGTCGAGCCTTGCAGGCGGTGTTGAGTGAGTTGCCGAAGGCGCAACCACGACGCCTGATCATGGACGAGTTCGCGTTATTCAAAGGTCATCGTTACGCCAGCGTTGTGCTGGATGCCGATACACGACGAGTGCTGTGGATCGGTGAAGGCCGTAGCCGAGCGGCAGTCAGGCCGTTCTTCGAGGAACTGGGGCCGGAGGGCTGCGCTCGAATCGAAGCGGTGGCGATGGACATGAATACTGCTTTTGATCTGGAGGTTCGCCAGCATTGCCCGAAAGCGCGAGTGGTCTACGACCTTTTCCATGTGGTGGCCAAATATGGCCGAGAGGTGATTGATCGGGTCCGCGTCGACGAAGCTAATCGGCTGCGTCATAACAAGCCGGCTCGCAAGGTCATCAAGCAGGCACGATGGCTGTTGCTGCGTAACCCACAGAACCTGAAAACGCCGGAACAACAGGTCCATTTGCAGGATTTATTGGAGGCCAACCAATCGCTGATGACAGTTTATTTGATGAAGGCTGAACTCAAAACGCTCTGGACACCGAGCACTGCCTGGACCTGGAGATCGGCCTGGAAGCAATGGCTGCGCCATGCATATGAAAGCGAAATACCGGCTCTGATCCAGTTTGCCAAACGGCTAAAGGGTTATTGGCGGGGCATCGTCAGTCGGGTTCGCTGGCCGATGCACACCGGTCAGTTGGAAGGAATAAACAATCGAATAAAGGTCATCAAACGGATGGCGTACGGTTACCGGGATAGCGAATTCTTCTTCATGAAGATCAAGAGCGTCTTTCCCGGTAATCCGTGATGAACCAAAAAAA
>NZ_FKLB01000012.1:0-5472 GCF_900067035.1 Pseudomonas sp. 1 R 17 | reverse complement strand
TTGCCCCGCGCCGGGCGGCGAAGCGGCCCCAAAAGCTGTTATCAGGATTTACCTGGAAAAACGCGGTGTTCTTGATGGGGCCGCTTCGCGGCCCGGCGCGGGGCAAGCCCGCTCACCACAGAAGCCCGCTCACCACAAGAAGTCCGCTCACTACTAAGCGTGCGTAAAACCCGTTCCCCCGGCCACCTCGCCATCGGCTTGCGCCTTGTCCAACAGTTGCTGCACCCACGGCGCGTTCCGGGCATTGACCACGCCATAGCGGTCCGGCGGGAAAAACGCCCAGTGATGGGCGATTGCAGTAAGGCGCTTGAGCTCATCGGCCGCCAGCCAATACCCGGTGTCCAGCAAGGGCAGCGGTTCGCCGTCGAAACGTCGGCCCAGCATCAGGTTGGTGCCGGGGGCAAAGGTAAAGGCCAGGTCCTGGCAGGGTTGCAGTTGTTTGTCCGGGGCCGGCATGCTCCCGACGCGGTTGTAGGTGAAGTCGCCGGGGTATTCGTCCTTGAATACCAGCCAGTGGCCCGCCGTGGTCTTGGCGACGATCCACTGCGATACCCCGCTGCTCTGGGTGCGTTCGAGCTGGCCGTTTTTCCATTGCATCAGGGCGTTGCAGTCGGGATCGTAGTCCGAGGCCCACAGGCTGGTGCCCGACACCAGCGTGTGGCGCTCCAGCTCGACCACCCCCTGGTCCGGCATGGCCTGCCAGTAGCGCTTGATGGGGTCACGGGTATCACGCAGGTAGTTGCGCAGCCCCCAGGCCGCCGTAAAGACCACCGCCGCCAACACCTGCCAGGCAAAGGTGTTGCCGATAACTCGGTCCACGTCCAGGCCAGGCGCGAACGCGGCCCCGTACAGCCACACGCCCAGCATGAACACCAGGCTGGGCAGGAACACACCAAAGCACAGCGGCGGCAGCAGCACTTCGATCCAACTGAAGTGATGCCCGGCTGCATGCTCCCGTGCCCAGGCCTGCTCCTCGGCGAGCATCGGCGCCTGTTCGCGCGGGCCGATGCCGGGATCGGGGGCCTTGAAGCGCCAGTAAAGTGCTACGGGGTCGTTATTCATGCCGCGCATCATGCCCTTGGCGCGGGCAGAGATACAGCGCCCCGACCACCGATAAAACAATCATTGCCGAGACCCGCCTACAGTCATACGATGACTGATCACATCCATAACAATAAAGGATCACCCGTGAACAAACCTTTGCTCCTGGCCGCCGCCGTTGTCTGCGGCCTCAGTGCCCACGCCCACGCCACCACGTTTGCGTATATCTCCAGCCCCGGTGACGGGCTGATTTCCCAGTACCGCCTCGACGAAAGTAACGGCGCCCTGAGCCTGGTCGAGCAAGTGACGGCCGGCGATCAGGTCAACCCCATGGCCCTCAGCCCCGACGGCAAGACCTTGTTCGCGGCGTTACGGGTCAAGCCGTTTCAGGTCCAGGGCTTCAGCATCGACCCGACTACCGGCCGCCTGACGCCGCAGTCCAAGGCGCCACTGGCCGAAAGCATGGCGTACCTGGCCACTGACCGCGCCGGGCGCTATTTGCTCGCGGCGTCCTACGGTGCCGACACCCTCAGCGTCCAGCCCATCGACAAGCCTGAACCTATCCACACCTACAAGACCGGCCTGCATGCCCACTCGCTGCGCACCGACCCAAGCAATCGCTTTGCCTACGCCGGCAACCTGGGCACGGACCATGTGCTGCAATACCGCTTCGACGCCGCCACCGGCGCACTCACCCCGATCGGCAGCGGCTACGTGAGCGTGCCAGCCAACACCGGGCCTCGGCACCTGGCGTTTTCGGCCAACGGCAAGTACCTGTATGTGGTCGGTGAAATGAGCGGCACCGTCACCGCGTTTGCCATCGATGACAGCACCGGTGCGCTGACCCAGATTGGCGTGGCCAATGGCATTCCCGAGCATTTGAAATTGGCCCATGGTGAAGTGCGTGACGCGCGCAACAATGACCTGAAAGACGACCCGACGCCGCGCATCTGGGCGGCCGACCTGCGCCTGTCGCCGGACGGCAAGCTGTTGCTGATGAGCGAGCGCACCAGCAGTTCGGTGTCGGCGTTTGCGGTGGATACCGCCACCGGCGGCCTGCGCTTTGTCGACAACTACCCGGTCGAGGAGAAGCAGCCGCGCAATATCGCATTCTCCCCCAACGGGCATTGGCTGCTGGTGACCGGTGAGAAAAGCGACAAGGTCGGCACCTATGCAGTCAGCGCCAACGGTGCGTTGAAGCGGGTGGGGGAAGCGGCGTCGGGCAAGGGGGCGCTGTGGATTGAAGTGCTGCGCACCCAGTCAGAGTAGGCCTCCACACATTTTCAAGGGGGCAATTACGTAGATAGCGCCTTATCCAACACCGCGCCAATCCGTAGCAGCTGTCGAGCGCAAGCGAGGCTGCGTCAGGCGCGCTGCCGATTCAAGCCCGAGTCGCGGCCAACGCAGCCTCGCCGGGGTTCGACAGCTGCTACGGATGCCAATCCACCTCACGGTCTCACCGGTAGCAGCTGTGTTGGATAAGGGTATCTACGGGGGAGTATGCCCGCACGCCTCAGCTCAGGCGAAACCGTGCGGTGTTATCACTCAACGCCTGGCTGCCCTTGCTCAAGGTGTCTGCCGCACGGTTTACCGCGCGGGCGCCGTCCAGCAGGCGCCCGGCGGCCTGGTCGACTTGCTGGATATTGCCGCTCACTTCATCCGCCGTCGCTGCCTGCTCCTCCACTGCCGTGGCGATTTGCGCCAGGGTGTCGGTGACGTTCTGCACCGCGCCGGCAATCTCGCCCAGGCGCGTGCCCAGGCCGGTGACGGACTCGGCATCGGTCAAGGCCTGCTCGCACGCGGCGCCCATCAGCGTCACCGCCTGGCTCACGGTGGCGCGCAGACTGTCGACGGTGCCGGCGATCTGCGCCGTCGAGGCCTGGGTGCGTTGCGACAGGCTGCGCACTTCATCGGCGACCACCGCAAAGCCCCGGCCTTGCTCGCCTGCGCGTGCGGCTTCAATGGCGGCATTAAGGGCCAGCAGGTTGGTCTGCTCGGCAATGCCGCGAATGGTGTCGACCACCGATTGAATCTGCTGGCCTTGCTGGCTGACCTGCTGCAAGGCGTCCGAGGTGTCGGTCAGGCGCTGGTTGAGCTGCTGGATGCTGGCGGTGGTGCGCTGGCTGTCGCGGCTGCTGTCTTCGGCGATGCGCCGGGTTTGCTGGGCACTGCCGGAGGCCTGTTCGCAGCTGCGCGCGACGCCCATGGACGTGGCGGCCAACTGCGTGGCGGCGGCGGCGATCTGGCTGATCTGGTGCTGCTGGTCTTCGACTTCGCTGAGGGTGCTGCCCGATTGCGAATTCAGGGTAAGCACCGCCGAGCCAAGCTGCTGGGTTTCGTGATTGACGCCGAGCAGGCTGGTGCGCAATTGCACCACCGCGACGTTCAACGCGGTGCTGATCGCCGCGAGTTCGTCGCGCCCTTCTACCGTCACGGCCACGCACAGGTTGCCGTCGCGCAGAGACTCGGCCAGCGTAGTGATGCCGCTGGCGCTGCGACGGATGGACGCTTGCAGGCACATGAACAGGTACAGCGCCGCCAACGCCAACAGGCTGAACGTTGCCGCCATCGGTATGAATTGCGTGTTCGCGTGCTCGTGGTAGTAGTCCAGGCGCGCATCCATCGACGTCAGCGACTGAACACGCAACGCGCCAAGCGAGGTGAGCATGGCGTCGATACTGCGCTCGAAACCCGCTGTATCCAGCTTGATGCTGCCGCCGAACACGCCGTCGTCGAGCACTTTGAGTTCGTTATCCAACAACTGCAGGCTGGTGTCGTATTGCGCTGTCCACGGTTCCATCCCGGCGTATTGCTTGGCCTTGAGCGAAGCCGCAGCCTTGACCAGTTGATCCCGCGCATCGCCGATGCGGCTGCGCAAGTCGCGCATCTGCAAACGGCTCTGCAAGGTGAACTGCCCCGAGGAAATCGAGGACTGCCCCACACTGGCCATCCGCCCGATACGCTCGATCAGGTCGGGCGTTTGCTGGGTGCCCATCTGCATGAGCATGTAGGTTTCCAACCAGGGATCGAGGATCAGGCCGGCGTCGAGGGTGATCTGTTCGCGCAGGGCCTGCATCGCAGTCAGCGCGGAGGTGAAGCGGTCGTAGCCATCCGGCCACCAACCCACGGTGCGCAGGGACGCCGAGTCCATGCCCTTGACCGTGGCCTGCAAAGCCTCGAAGCGGGCCAGGACGTCAGCGCCGGCGTTCTGGGTTTTCAGGGCATCACCGAGGGCCTGCAGGCTTTGCAGGATCAGTGGGAAATTGGCATCCACCTTATCCATCGCCGCCTTCGCCGCTGGCGTCGGGGCATGCAGGATGTCCGCCGCCTTCCAGCGCGCAGCCAGGTTACGTTGGGCGGTCAATTGGCCATCCAGCGCGTCCAGGGCCAACAGTTGACGAAGGCCGGACTGCTCAGCGGAAATCACGCTTAATTTGTCGCGATAGTCCTGGCCGATCATCCACAGGCTGCCCGCCAGGGGCAGCATGAACAGGAAGAACAGGATCTGGAACTTACGCGCGAAGCCGAAACGTCCGAGCAGGCGGATACCGGGTGATAAAAGGCTGTGCATGTCCACTCCCAAAAACAACCCACGCGTTAGACGGCAGGCGAAGCCTTGAAATGACTAACGGCAAAATGCCATGTCATTGATTAGGTTGGCACTAGCAAGATACGGGCCGCTGCTGCACAGCCCTGAAACAGGGCACGCGACGCGCCAAAGCGGCCCGAGGCGTGCGCGAAAATGGGGCAAAAGCACTCAATCGCGACACAGGCATTGTCACCCGCAGAGACGACTGCCCGAGGCGCGCGCTGAAACGCCCTCAATCACCACAGCCTATCGGCCGCCCATGGGGAGAACTTGAAGGGAGTCCGGCGGCCTATTTACGCCAGCAGTCGGGTAATCCACTGGACCTGCTGGGCGATGGCTTGCGCCTTCGCCTGCGGTACCCGCTGCCGAGCCTGCTCAAAGCCCGCCAGGGTGCGTTTTTTCAGGCGCAACGCACGCTGCCACTTGGCGAGGAACGCCGGGCTGCGGGCCTGCAGGTGCAAGGGGCCGAAGTACAGCTCCTCAGCGCTGTACACCACGGGCTCGGCGCGCTCGGCCATGATGATTTCATAGTAGAAGCGGTTTTCGTGCAGCAACTCCTCACTGAGGATGCGGTAGCCATTGCTCATCAACCAATAGCGCAACGGCTGTTCGCCGCCGTTGGGTTACAGGATCAGACGTTCGCGGCCGCTGAGGTGGGCCTTGCCGCTGTCGAGGATGTCGCGGATCGTCTCGCCGCCCATGCCGCACACGCTGATCGCGGTGATCGCGTCCGCTGGCTCTATCGCCGCCAACCCATCGGCCAGGCGCACCGTGACGTGCTGCTCCAGGCCATTGTCGCGCACGGTGCGCTGCGCCGCGTGGAACGGCGTGCTCGCCACCTC
>NZ_FKLB01000014.1:0-4218 GCF_900067035.1 Pseudomonas sp. 1 R 17 | reverse complement strand
CAAAGTGGCTGTCGAGGATATAGCAGCCGAGGTTGGCGATCGGGCGGCCAATTGGTACCGCATCGCGGCCTTCGTCCACGCAGGTCCAGTGGGTCACGTCGATGGCGGCTTCGGTCGGGCCGTACAGGTTGTAGAGACCGGCCTGGGGCAGCTTGGCGAAGACCTGCTGCTGGGCATCCACCGGCAACGCTTCACCACTGCACACGATGCGGTGCAGAGTATGGCAAGTCGCAACCGTCGGCTCCTGCAGGAAGGCCTGCAACATCGACGGGACAAAGTGCAGCGTGGTGACCTGCTCGGCATTGATCAGGCGCACCAGTTTGCTCGGATCGCGATGATCCCCCGGCGCGGCGACCACCAGGCGCGAGCCGGTCATCAACGGCCAGAAGAACTCCCACACCGATACGTCGAAGCTGAACGGGGTCTTTTGCAGCACCGTGTCGCTGACATCGAGGCGGTAGGCTTCCTGCATCCATTGCAGGCGATTGGCCAGGGCTGAATGGCGGTTGCCCGCCCCTTTGGGTTGGCCGGTGGAACCCGAGGTGTAGATCACGTAGGCGAGGTTTTCACCGTCCAGGGCGATGCCTGGGTTGGCGTCGCTGTAGCCCTCGAAGGCAGACTCACCCAGCACCAGGGTTTCCAGGCCTTGGGGAATCGGTAGCTGTTCACGCAAGTGCGCCTGGGTCAACAGCAGTTTCACCCCGCTGTCTTCCAGCATGTAGGCCAGGCGTTCGCGCGGGTATTCCGGGTCCAGCGGCACATAGGCGCCACCGGCCTTGAGCACCGCGAGCAAGCCGACCACCATCTCGATGGAACGCTCCACCGCCAGGCCCACCAATACGTCCGGCCCTACGCCGGCCTCGATCAGGCGGTGGGCCAGGCAGTTGGCGCGGCGGTTCAGCTCGGCGTAGCTCAAGCGCTGCTCGGCAAATACCAGTGCCGTGGCGTCCGGCGTGCGCGTCACCTGCTGTTCAATCAGCTGATGCACACAGTGCTGCAACGGGTAGTCCCGCGCCGTGGCGTTCCAGTCCTGTACCACTTGCCGGCGTTCGGCCACATCGAGCATCGCCAGTTCGCCCAGGCGCTGCTGGCCGTCCTTGAGCATGGCTTGAAGCAGGTTGAGCAGATGGCGGCCGTAGGTTTGCACCGTGTCCGGGTCGAAATGCGCACGCGCAAAGCTGAACTGCACCGACAGCGTGTCACCGACGTCCACCAGCACCGTCAGCGGGAAGTTGGTCTGCTCGCGGGAATCCGGCAGGCCAAAACGGATACCGCTGCCGCCACTCTGTTCCAGGGCCTTGGACACCGGGTAGTTCTCGAACACCAGGATGTTGTCGAACAGGGCTTCACCGCCCTGCCCGGCCCAGCGCTGGATATCGTACAGCCCGGTGTGTTCATGCTCGCGCAACGCCAGGTTCTGCGCCTGCACCCTTTGCAACCAGTCGGCCACGGTTTGCTCGCCCTCCACTGCGCAGATCACCGGCAGGGTATTGATGAACAGGCCAATCTGCTGCTCCACCCCCACGAGGTCTGCCGGGCGCCCGGCCACGGTGGCACCGAACGACACCACCGCCTGCCCGCTATGGCGCTGCAACAGGACCAGCCACGCCGCCTGGACCAGGGTGTTGAGCGTGACCTTATGGCTGCGGGCGAAGGCCTCGAGGCGCCCTATCAGGGGGCGATCCAGGCTCAGCGCGTGCTCGCCATGCCCGTCCGCCGCCATGGGCTGGCTGCGGCCCAGGCGAGTCGGCGCTTGCAGTGCACTCAACTGCTCGCGCCAGAAGGTTTCGGTCGCACCGGCATCACGCTGCTGCAACCAACCGATGTAATCGCGATAGCGTCCTGCCGCTTCGGGCACTGCCACGCCGGCGTAACGTTGCAGCACTTCACCGAACAGTCGCGAATTGCTCCAACCGTCTATCAGGATGTGATGGCTTGTGTAGATCAGCTCATGGCGTTGCTCGTCGGTACGCACCAGCACCAGACGGACCAGCGGTGCCTTGGCCAGCTCAAAGCCCTGGCGACGCTGGGCTTGCTGCAGGTCTTGCAACGCCAGCTCCGGCTCCGGCATGGCGCGCCAGTCGAGAAGTTCGATGGGCAGCCGTGCCTCGCGGTACACCACCTGGCATGGCCACTCCAACTGGCCCTCCCAGAAAAACCCGCTGCGCAGCACGTCATGGGCCTGCACCGTGGCATCCCAGGCCCGCTGGAAGCGCGCCACATCCAGGCCCTCGGCCGTCACGCGAATCTGGTTGATGTAGTCGCCGGCGGCCTGTTCGTACAGGGTGTGGAACAGCATGCCTTGCTGCATGGGCGACAAGGTGTAGATGTCGTCAATCCCATCGGCGGCCAGCGGCAAGGACTCAAGCTGCTGCTGGTTCAGGCGTGACAACGGGAAGTCCGAGGCGGTCACGCCGTGGTTGCCGGGGGTGCAGCAATGTTCCACCAATGCCGTCAGCTCACGGCTGAAGGCCTGGCTCAAGGCATCGATCTGCGACGCCTCGAACATCAGCGGGCTGAAGGTCCAGCCCATGTGCAGTTCACCGCCGAATACCTGGCCGTTGAGGGTCAGCCAGTTGCCCAGCGGCGCCTCCGGGCTCTGCTCGGCTCCGGCGCTTTCCGCTGCGAGTACAAACAAACCGTCCGGCTGGTCAAAGCTGGCGTCGATCTGGCCCAGGTAATTGAAGGTGATGCGCGGCACCGGCAATGCGCTGAATGCCTGGCGCGTGGCCTCGTCGCCGAGGTAGCGCAGCGCGCCGAAGCCCAGGCCCTTGTCCGGCACGGCGCGCAGTTGCTCCTTGATCTGCTTGATCGAGGCGCCGAGGGATTCGGCCGGGGTCAGGCGCACCGGGAACAGGCTGGTGAACCAGCCCAGGGTGCGGGTCAGGTCGATATCCTCGAACAGTTCTTCGCGGCCATGGCCTTCCAGTTGGATCAGGCTGGAAGCCTGCCCGGTCCACTGGCAGATGACACGCGCCAGGGCGGTCAGCAGCAGATCGTTGATCTGGGTGCGATAGGCCGCAGGCGCCTGTTGCAGTAATTGCCGGGTGTGCTCGGCGTCCAGTCGGCTGACCACTGTCTGCGCCAGGCGGCCAGGACGCGCGCCTTGGGGATCACGGCAGGGCAGATCGGTAGGCACGCCCTGGAGCTGTTGCAGCCAGAAGTGTTTTTGCGGCTGTACCGCTTCGCTGCGGGCATGGGCCTGCAAACGCTCGGCCCAGGCCTTGAACGACGAGGTCTTGGCCGGCAACGGCTGTTGACGGTAGAGGCTTTGCAGGTCCTCGAGGAACACCCGCCAGGACACGCCGTCCACCACCAGGTGGTGCATGACCAGCAACAGGCGCTGGGAACCATCGGCCAGTTCGGCAAGCACCGCACGCAACAAGGGCCCCTGTTGCAGGTCGAGGCTGCGCTGGGCTTTTTCGCACAGCGCGGCCAGTTCGTCGGCATCCGCCACCGCGGCCTGCCACAACACCTCCGGGATGGCGGCTGCATGCTCGGCCCGCCACCCTTCGGCGGGCTGGCTGAAGCTCAGGCGCAGCCCATCGTGGTGGTGGACGATGGCGTGCAAGGCCGCTTGCAGCCGATCTGCCCGCACCGGCTCGCGTGGCGTCAGCAGCAAGGACTGGTTCCAGTGGTGGCGCTCCGGCAGGTCCATCTCGAAGAACAGCTGCTGGAACGGCAGCAACGGCGTTTCGCCCTGCACCGGGCCCTGGTCAAACACCTGGGCAACCTGCAACTGCGCCACCCGCGCCAGGCTGCGCACGGTCTGGTGCTGGAACAACGCCTTGGCGGTGAAATGGATACCGGCGGCGCGGGCGCGGCTGACCACTTGGATCGAAATGATCGAATCACCGCCGCGCTCGAAGAAGTTGTCGTTCAAGCCTACCTGTTCGACGCCCAGCACCTCGGCCCAGATATCCGCGATCTGCTGCTCCAGGGCACTTTGCGGGGCCTCGTAGTGGTGGGTGGCTTCGGGTTTGGGCAGCGCCTTGCGGTCGAGTTTGCCGTTGGGGCTCAAGGGCATTTGCTCCAGCAGCATCCATTGTGCCGGGACCATGTAGTCCGGCAGGTGCTGGGCCAGGTGGGCGCCGAGGACCTCGCGCCAATCATCGCCAGCGTCCTGCAGCACCAGGTAGCCCACCAGGTATTTACCGTCGACCGCCAACACGGCAGCCTCACGGACCCACGCGTGCTCCAGCAGGCGCGCTTCGATTT
>NZ_FKLB01000025.1:0-2209 GCF_900067035.1 Pseudomonas sp. 1 R 17 | reverse complement strand
AAGCGCAAGTGGTTGAAGTTGTTGAAGAAATCTTCGAAAGCTTCTGAAAATAATCACTTGACAGCAAATGAGGCTGCTGTAGAATGCGCGCCTCGGTTGAGACGAAAGCTCTTAACCAACCGCTCTTTAACAACTGAATCAAGCAATTCGTGTGGGTGCTTGTGGAGTCAGACTGATAGTCAACAAGATTATCAGCATCACAAGTTACTCCGCGAGAAATCAAAGAATAACCAACGATTGCTGAGCCAAGTTTAGGGTTTCTTAAAAACCCAAAGATGTTTGAACTGAAGAGTTTGATCATGGCTCAGATTGAACGCTGGCGGCAGGCCTAACACATGCAAGTCGAGCGGTAGAGAGAAGCTTGCTTCTCTTGAGAGCGGCGGACGGGTGAGTAATGCCTAGGAATCTGCCTGGTAGTGGGGGATAACGTTCGGAAACGGACGCTAATACCGCATACGTCCTACGGGAGAAAGCAGGGGACCTTCGGGCCTTGCGCTATCAGATGAGCCTAGGTCGGATTAGCTAGTTGGTGGGGTAATGGCTCACCAAGGCGACGATCCGTAACTGGTCTGAGAGGATGATCAGTCACACTGGAACTGAGACACGGTCCAGACTCCTACGGGAGGCAGCAGTGGGGAATATTGGACAATGGGCGAAAGCCTGATCCAGCCATGCCGCGTGTGTGAAGAAGGTCTTCGGATTGTAAAGCACTTTAAGTTGGGAGGAAGGGCCATTACCTAATACGTGATGGTTTTGACGTTACCGACAGAATAAGCACCGGCTAACTCTGTGCCAGCAGCCGCGGTAATACAGAGGGTGCAAGCGTTAATCGGAATTACTGGGCGTAAAGCGCGCGTAGGTGGTTTGTTAAGTTGGATGTGAAATCCCCGGGCTCAACCTGGGAACTGCATTCAAAACTGACTGACTAGAGTATGGTAGAGGGTGGTGGAATTTCCTGTGTAGCGGTGAAATGCGTAGATATAGGAAGGAACACCAGTGGCGAAGGCGACCACCTGGACTGATACTGACACTGAGGTGCGAAAGCGTGGGGAGCAAACAGGATTAGATACCCTGGTAGTCCACGCCGTAAACGATGTCAACTAGCCGTTGGGAGCCTTGAGCTCTTAGTGGCGCAGCTAACGCATTAAGTTGACCGCCTGGGGAGTACGGCCGCAAGGTTAAAACTCAAATGAATTGACGGGGGCCCGCACAAGCGGTGGAGCATGTGGTTTAATTCGAAGCAACGCGAAGAACCTTACCAGGCCTTGACATCCAATGAACTTTCTAGAGATAGATTGGTGCCTTCGGGAACATTGAGACAGGTGCTGCATGGCTGTCGTCAGCTCGTGTCGTGAGATGTTGGGTTAAGTCCCGTAACGAGCGCAACCCTTGTCCTTAGTTACCAGCACGTGATGGTGGGCACTCTAAGGAGACTGCCGGTGACAAACCGGAGGAAGGTGGGGATGACGTCAAGTCATCATGGCCCTTACGGCCTGGGCTACACACGTGCTACAATGGTCGGTACAGAGGGTTGCCAAGCCGCGAGGTGGAGCTAATCCCAGAAAACCGATCGTAGTCCGGATCGCAGTCTGCAACTCGACTGCGTGAAGTCGGAATCGCTAGTAATCGCGAATCAGAATGTCGCGGTGAATACGTTCCCGGGCCTTGTACACACCGCCCGTCACACCATGGGAGTGGGTTGCACCAGAAGTAGCTAGTCTAACCTTCGGGAGGACGGTTACCACGGTGTGATTCATGACTGGGGTGAAGTCGTAACAAGGTAGCCGTAGGGGAACCTGCGGCTGGATCACCTCCTTAATCGACGACATCAGCTGCTCCATAAGTTCCCACACGAATTGCTTGATTCATTGAAGAAGACGATAGAAGCAGCTTTAAGCTCCAAGCTGATAGCTCTTAGCTAATCAGTTGCGCTCGAAATTGGGTCTGTAGCTCAGTTGGTTAGAGCGCACCCCTGATAAGGGTGAGGTCGGCAGTTCGAATCTGCCCAGACCCACCAATTTTGTTATGGGGCCATAGCTCAGCTGGGAGAGCGCCTGCCTTGCACGCAGGAGGTCAACGGTTCGATCCCGTTTGGCTCCACCACTACTGCTTCTGCGTTATGAAAGCTTAGAAATGAGCATTCCATCAGTATGATGGTGAATGTTGATTTCTAGTCTTTGATTAGATCGTTCTTTAAAAATTTGGGTAT